>JBDKHH010000091.1:0-9326 GCA_039797785.1 Bacteroidota bacterium
AAAGTTGTGGATGAACGTTTCAAGTAATTTATAACTTTTTCACCAACTCTAATGCTTGTTCAATGTGGCCAAGCGGGTTTGTTTGTGAATTGTAAACACCACGTATTTTTCCTTTTAAATCGATAATGTAGGTTACACGTCCAGGTATTAACCCAAACAAATTGCCTGGGACACCAAAAGCTTTGCGTAATTCTTTTGATGTATCGGCAAGTAAGTTGAAACTTAATCTGTGTTTTTCCGCAAACTTCTTGTGGTCTTCAACCGAATCAGAAGAAATACCAAGTACTTCACAACCTAAATCTTTGAATTCCTCGTATGAGTCTCTGAAAGAACATGCTTCTTTTGTGCAACCAGGAGTGTCATCTTTTGGGTAGAAATAAATGACTAAGTTTTTTGTACCGATTAAGTTTGAGCTATCGATAAATTCACCGAATTGATTTGCTAGTTTGAATGCTGGACAGTTGTCGCCGATTTGTAATGCCATTGTTGATTTGTTTAAGTTAATGCTTCTTTGTAACGTGCCAAAACTCGCTCGCGGGCAAATTTATGATCTATAATTGGATTTGGAAAGTCGGATGTTCCGAATTCAGGTACCCACTTTTTGATGTAGTTGAAATCTTTGTCGAATTTTTCTTGTTGACTTGTTGGATTAAACACTCTAAAATAAGGAGCTGCATCGCAACCACAACCTGCAGCCCATTGCCATCCTCCGGTATTACTCGCTAATTCGAAATCCAGTAATTTTTCAGCGAAATATGCTTCTCCTAATCGCCAATCTAATAAAAGATGCTTGGTTAAAAAACTTGCAACAACCATTCGAACTCGGTTATGCATGAATCCAGTAGCATTGAGCTCACGCATCCCAGCATCTACTAATGGATAACCCGTTTTACCTTCGCACCATGCTTTAAAATGTTTTTCGTTTCGTTCCCACTGAATTCGATCGTATTGTTTTTTGAATGAATCTGTTGCTGAATGCGGGAAATGAAAAATAATCATTTGATAGAAATCGCGCCAAATGAGTTCATTTAAATACGTTTCATTTTTTGCTTGAGCGACGCGTGCTAATTCTCTTATACTTATTGTTCCAAAGCGAAGGTGTAAACTTAAACGACTCGTGCCTAGAATTGACGGAATGTCACGCGATGTATTGTATATTTCTATTGTGGGAATTGGGATTTCAATTGAAGGGAATTCAACGAATTGACGTGAATTGAATCCTATGTTTTCTAAAGTCATTAAAGGTTCAATAGCACAATGAATTAAATTCTCACAATACTTTTCTACTGGATAGCTTTTAAGGTAGAAGTAATTTAACTGTTCTTTCCATTTTCGCGAATATGGCGTGAAAACGGTGTATGGAAGTCCATCGGCTTTTAGTACTTCATTTTTCTCAAAAATCACATGGTCTTTTGCTCCAATTAACTCGCAGTTTTGTGCTTTAAGTAGTTCGAATAAGGTTTTATCTCGTTTTATTGCATACGGTTCATAATCACGATTTGTGTAAACAGCGTTTGCATTGAGATTATCAGCAATTAACGGAATTAGTTCAAGCGGATTTCCATGAAACACCTTTAGATCGCTTCCGTATTCGGCATATTTTTCTTTCAGTTTTTTTATTTCCTGATGGATGAATAAAACACGTTGATCCGAAACGTTTAGACGCGAAAGAATGGTAGTGTCAAAAATGAAGATTGGTTGAATTTTATCTCCTGATTTCAAAGCCTTGAATAAACCTGCGTTGTCGTGCAAGCGTAAATCTCGTCTATGCCAGAATATACTTGTCATTTACCGTTGTATTCAACTACATTATTTTCGGTTTCCCATAGGCGAATGGTTAAACCACATTTTTCGTCAATGAATGGTCGAAGAATGTTATAAATAACGATAGAAATGTTTTCCGCTGAAGGTTTTAAATTGGCAAATTCAGGACAGTCTAAATTCAAATTGCGGTGATCAAAACGTTCGGAAATTTCGTTATTGATGATTTCTTTCAGTACTTTCAAATCAACCACATATCCAGTTTCTGGATTAACATCTCCTTCTACCCATGTTTCTAAGACATAATTATGTCCATGGTAATTTGGGTTGGAACATTTTCCAAATACTTCTCTGTTTTTTTCGTCCGACCAATCTGGATTGAATAAACGATGGGCGGCATTAAATGTGGTTCTTCTGCAAACTTTCATGTGTCATGTGTTCGGTTAATTGGTCAAAATGTTTTTGTAAGATAGTTTTGAACCAAAATGTATACTGTTGTGGGTTTGTCTGTATGTCTTTTAATAAGTCAGTTAAATCAACCCATTTGAAATCAATTGCTTCTTCTGGATTTAATTGGGGATTTTGTTCGCTATGTCCAATAACAACATGATCCAATTCATATTCAATTAAATTGTTATCGAGTTCTGCGTGATAAACAAAATGAAAGGCGTTGTGCATTTCACAGTCGAACCCCATTTCTTCTTGAATGCGACGATGCGCTGCTTCAATTACGGTTTCTCCGGGAGCAGGGTGCGAACAACACGTGTTGGTCCACAATCCTTCTGAATGATATTTTCCGAAAGCACGTTGGTGTATAAGTAGTTCGTTGTTTGAATTAAATACAAAAATAGAGAATGCACGGTGCAGAAGTCCTTTTTCATGGGCTTCCAACTTCTCCATTGTGCCTAGGACTTCGTCCTTTTCATTCACCAGAATTACTTCCATATACCTCTGTTCTCTCAAATCAAATCAAGTTTAAGTTGTGTCGAAGATAAGACGTCAAAAACAAGCGGTATTTTTTATTATTTGGAATACGAATGCGCTCATTCAAAATCGTATGAGCAGGCACTGTTTTGATTTTCTTGAATAATTTGTAGTAATAAATATACGCCATGTAGACTCCGAATCGCGCTTTTTTCGGCAATTGTTTAATTCCTTCAAAACCTAATTGAAAATCGATTTCGATATCTGCTTCAATTTCTTTTTTAACTGTTGCATTGAATTCATTCAAATCAATTCCTGGGAAATACGTTCTTCCCAATTCTTGATAATCAGCTTTTAAGTCGCGTAGGAAATTTATTTTTTGAAAAGCAGAACCCAGTTTCATTGCATACGGTTTCAATTTTTCGTATTCCGCTTCATCACCTTCAACGAAAATCTTAAGGCACATCAATCCAACTACTTCTGCTGATCCAAGAATATATTGTTCGTATTTTGCTTTGTCATACGCATTCTTTTCTAAATTCATTTCCATACTGTTTAGGAACGTGTCAATCAGAACAGATGGAATTTTATATTTATTGACAGCCCATTGAAAACTGTTAAGAATTGGGTTTAACGAAATTCCTTGATCAATAGCGCGATATGTTTGCTCCTTAAAGTCTAATAAAAGTGCCTCTTTATCGAAACCATGGAATGAATCCACAATTTCATCTGCAAAACGAACAAAACCGTAAATCGCGTAGATTGGCTTGTGTAACTCCTTATCAAGGAATGATATACCTAGTGAAAAAGATGTGCTATACCTTCTCGTAGTTAGCTCACTCATTTCGTGGGATACGTTATCAAATAATATTTTCATTGGTATAATAGTGAGTTAATGATTCGCTAATTCTAATTTGAAATCTTTTATAATTTCTTTCGCAACTACTTCTCCAGAAATAATTGCTGGGGGCACTCCAGGACCAGGAACAGTTAATTGTCCGGTATAATACATGTTCTGAAGTTTTTTATTCTTTAGGGAAGGTTTTAATATAGCTGTTTGACGCAATGTATTTGCTAATCCGTAAGCATTTCCCTTGAAGGCATGATAGTCATTTTTAAAATCGGCAATACAATAGCTTTTCTTATAAATCACATGCTGTTTAATCGATTGTCCAGTGCGGGCTTCTAATCGATCCATTAAAATATCGAAATATTTCTCTCTTGTTTCTTCATCATCTTGCAGATTTGGTGCAATCGGAATTAATAAAAACAAGTTTTCTTTTCCTTCTGGTGCGACGCTAGGATCTGTTTTGGACGGAGCACTTGCGTAAAACAATGGAGCAGATGGCCATGACGGATCTTTGTAGATTTCCTTAGCGTGCTGTTCAAATGGTTCATCAAAAAATAGATTGTGATGCTCTAAGCCCTCAATTTTTTTGTCAATACCTAAATAAAACAATAAACACGAAGGAGCCATTGATCTTGAATCCCAGTATTTTTCATTGTAATTTGCTTTTTCGGCAAGAATTTTATCATCAGTATGCTGATAATCGGCTCCAGAAACTAATATATCTGTTTCAAATTCATCCGTTTTTGTAACAACAAGTGTCACTTTTCCATTTGCAGATTTTATCGAAGTAACTTCTTGATTAACAAGAATTTTAACGCCGTTTTCTAGTGCAATGCGTTCAAAAGCTTCGATGAACTTAAACATTCCACCCATTGGATACCACGTACCAAGTGAAATGTCTGCATAATTCATCAATGAATACAAAGCAGGTGTGTCCTTCGGCATGGCACCAAGGAAAAGTATTGGAAATTCTAATAAAGAAAGAATTTTTTCATTTTTGAAATGCTTGCGAATGTATTTTGAAAAAGAAGAAAGCAAATTTAATTTTACTAATCCTTTTAGAATACGCATGTCTGCAAATTCAGTTAGTTTCAGACTTGGTTTATGCACCAAATCTTTCATTCCAACTTCGTATTTATATTTCGCTTCTTTTAAAAACGTTTTTAAATGTTCACCACTCCCGGGTTCCATTTCTTCGAACCAAGCAATGAGTTTATTCTCATCCGCTGGAACATTTGTTTTGTCACCATCTTGCCAAAAAATGGCGTAAGAAGGATCTAATCGTTTTAGGTCGTAAAAATCGGATGTCGTATAATTGAATTTATTGTAAAATGCTTCGAAGACATCTGGCATCCAATACCAGCTAGGTCCCATATCAAATACAAAACCATCCACTTCAAACTGGCGTGCTCTTCCGCCAATACTAGCATTTTTTTCTAGAATTGTTACATCATATCCTGCTTTCCCAAGAAAGGCTGCAGTCGATAAACTAGATATTCCAGCACCGATAATTGTTACTTTTTTTGACATTAGTTCATTGTATAATTGTAATCCGGCAAGAAGTTCATTAGTTTCTTGCGCGCAATGAAGATACGACTTTTTACTGTGCCAATAGGGATTTCTAATCGATCAGCGATTTCTTTGTACTTAAAACCTTGAAAATGTAGTTCAAAAGGTTCTTTGTAATCCTTGTCTAGTTTGTTGATCTGTTTGTCAATTTCCTTTTCTATTATTGTGTTCATAGGAGAAAATGAATTGTCTTTCGTATTAACAAGCAATTTTAAATCTTCCGAATTGTCAAAGATAGTTCCTCTTTTAACTTTTCTTCGGTACTGATTGATGAAAATGTTTCTCATAATCGTAAACACCCAAGCCTTAAAATTCGTTTGAGGTGTATAATAATTACGATATGTGATTGCCTTTAGCATTGTTTCTTGTGTTAAATCCTTCGCATCGTCATTGTTTCGAGTAAAGCTCATTGCAAAAGCATGAAGGTTATTTTCTAACCCTATTAACGCTTCATTAAATTCAATCGTGGACATAAATAGTATATTTTGTTTAACAATCAATAGTCCAAAGTTAAACAAAAAATGTTTAACGAAACAAAGAAAAGATTAAACAAAATTGTTAATTTTTGAAAAAGCCCGATTTTAGTACGATTAAGATTGAATTTTTGGATGTCTTAAAGCGATTATTGTCACATCATCTGTTTGAACATCATCAGATTTCCATTTATCAAATTCAGTTTCAATCATATGATGTTGATCTTCCAATGGCAAACGTATATTCGCTTCAAACAGTTCTATCATGCGACGGAAAGAGTATTTTTTATTTTTCACCCCGCCAAATTGATCTTGAAAGCCATCTGTAAAGAGGTATAAAGTTGCTGTTGGGTTGAATTTCGTGTGGTGTGTTGTAAATGAACTAAATGTTTCTGTTGCCCTGTCGCCAATGTGCTTTGAATCTCCCTTGTGCATGGTGAATGAATTATTATCATACACCAAAAACCTTGATCCAGCGCAGGCATAGGATAATTCATTGTTCTTAGGGTTAAACACGCATATTGTTATTTCCATTCCATCATTCATGTTTTCTTCTCCATTTTCACGAGGAAGGGCAGTCATTAAGCGTTTGTCGAGTTCATCTAAAATAGCAGATGGATGAAGGGTTCTTTTTTCAAGAACAATATTGTTAAGTAAATTAATACCTAAAAGGGTCATAAACGAACCTGGAACTCCGTGTCCTGTGCAATCGGCGAGTGCAAAGATGATAAATTCATCAATCTGTTCAAGCCAATAGAAGTCACCGGAAACAATATCTTTTGGTTTGTAAATTACGCATGATTGACCGAAAGCGTGCTCAAACTTTTCATTGTTGGGCAATAAGTTGACTTGAATTTTTTGAGCATAATTTATACTTGCTGTAATATCGTCGCGCTGTTGCTGAATTGTTTTTTGTTGTTCACGACTCGTTGTGATGTCACGTCCAAGCGCTAAAAAACCATTTATTATGTTTTTAGATCCAGGTTTGTAGAGTGTTGTTACATATTGTCCAAGCCAAATCACTTGCCCGTCCTTGGTTTTGACTGGAAATTCAAGATAGGAACTTTCAATGCGTTGTTCAAAATGATTTCTATAAAATTGATTTACCTCAACAACATTTTCAACAGGAATAAATTCCATTGAGTTGCGTCCAAGCATTTCTTCTTTCGTGTAACCAAGTTTTTCAAAACAACGTTGATTTAAGAATTGATAGAATCCATTTACGTCACATTGGTAAATTAAATCCTCAGCATTTTGAACCAAGAGTTCATAGGTACTTTCAAGTTGAATGCGCTCAGTTACGTTGTGTCCGAGAATGACTCGTACATTATCATTAAATATTTTACATGACCATTCTAACCAATTAATATCGTTTGTTTGAGAAATCATTGGTGTCAAGTATTTTTTACCATCCTCAAAATTTTCTGTCAAATCGACTCCTCTATAATTTCCTTCTTCAGGAACAAAATGATTTAAAAACGAAATGTGTTTCCCAACAACATTTAATTGGTTTATTTTCAGTAGTTCATCAACATTTTCACTTGCGTACGTCACATATCCTTCTGCATTAAAAGAGATAGCAATTACATCTCCTTTGTTAATAACGCCAGAAATGAATAGCAATTTTTCCAATGAGTCAAAACGCAAATACATTGCAAATACACTGATGACTCCAGAAATAACGATTGCAATAAGGAACAAAGGTTTGCTGTATACTGGTGTGTCAATTATCAATGCTATTGCGCAACTTGCTAGAATAAAGAGAAGCGTGAAAATTAAAATTGTTTTTATTTCATTAAAAATAAATGGTGCTGTAGAGTAGATGAGCACAATTGCGATCAAATAAAAAGGTTGTATGTTCGAAAAATAGAGACCAATGAAATTATGCGCCAATATGATTCCAAAAGTGATTGCTAAGATATATTTATAGTGCGATTGCCTTTCGTTGTTTTTTGCTGACTGAGCCAGTAAAAGAAGCGCAAAAAGTATGAATCCAACAGATAGCGTTAGTCCTAGATTAGAGTAAAGTGTAGGGTCAAGTAAAGGCCCAATTAGATTTGTTGCCGTGTCAGTTATGAGTCCAAATAAAACCGCTTGAGGCGTCATTTTTACAATCACCGAAGATTCATTGGAACCAAAGACTTTTCCTGTGCTTAAGGATCTGTTTTTTTGGATGAAGTATAGGTTTATTATAACAAGCGCAAACAACAGAACGAAAATAAACCAGCGTGTTTTCCAGAACGGAAGGTCAACTGTGAAATTAAAAGAACTTACGGAGCTTTCAACAAAACCGTTATACGAGGCTTTGACTTCAAGGATGTAATTTCCACTTGAAAGGTCCGTTAAAAAAAGTTCATTTTTTGAATCAAACTCTGACCAACCTTCGTCACTTCCTTTAATTCGATAGGAGTAAAGAACAGTGTTTATTTTAGGATTATTTACTGAAAAACGAAAATGCAATGAATTGGAAGACTGCAAATGTGCATTTAGTTTGTCAATTTCAATTATCGGTTTGATTGGTGGTTTAATCGAATAAAGAACTTGCGTATTGATTGAATACAATCCTTCAACTGTCCCAACATAAATTGAATTTCGATTTTGAAATTGTGAGCGCATATTCGTCTCATACCCATCAAATCCACCTTTCCCTTGATACCAGCGATGGTTTTTGATTACACCATTTTTGTTAACCTCTAGAAATATTAAGCCTTTATTTGTTCCTAGAATTATATTTCCATAACGGTCTGAATTCAAGGTGTAAAAAAGTGTCGACGAAAATAGCTTTGGATCTGTAACAGAAATAAGTTCGCCATTTTTAAGTATTCCGAAAATTCCTTTTTCTCCGGTAAACCATATTGTTGAATGTTTATCTTTCGTGGATACGCCAAAATATGAACCTAATTTCTTTTGCGTTTTGATTAATTCAAATGTGTTCTTTTTCTTTGAAAATTTATATAACCCGTTGTTTGTTCCAAAATAAATTGTTTGGCTTACCGCATTTTCTTGGGCAGTATAGAAATAATCTGGAAGTTGCGCTATTGTTTTATATGGCAGTTCTTGAAAGGTTTTTTTGCTGAATTGTTTTATTCCTTTTCCTGCGATTCCAATCCAAATTGATGCATCAGAAGAAAAAACGAAGGTTATCGCATCAGTACTTTTTGATAAAATTGGACTTTTCTCAAAATTATGCGTAGTCGTATTGTAAATTTTTAAACCTTCTTTTGTACCAAGGTATAGCTTGTTGTTTATTTCACAAACAGAGGTTGTAAAGAAATTAAATGTCTCAAAATCTGAAGAGTGGTTTTTGGAAATCGAGGTTCCATTGTCCAGTGAACTAATAAGCGTGACATCGTTTTTCGATTTGAAAATGGTCATTATCGATGTCGATGAAAATAAAGGGTGCAATTGCAGTTTAGTAAAAGGTTGGATTGCTGCTCGATACAATCCTTTTGAAGAAGAGCTAATCCAAATGTCTCCGTAATAATCAATCATTGCGTGTTGACATGTCTCAATCGCAAACGTTGAGTTGTGTGGTACAAAAGAGAAACCTTTTGATTGATTTTGAAATAAGGCGTTTAAATCACTTAGAGCAATGATTTTTCCATTGTGTTTGTTCGACGCAACTGATATAATACGTTCATTCTCTTTTAAGGGAGATGGAATGGAAATAAAATTAAGTTGGTAAATACCATGACTTTCGTTGAGTATTAAGTCGAGCTGTTGCGTCAATTGGTCATTATAGAAAATGA
>JBDKHH010000092.1:0-5052 GCA_039797785.1 Bacteroidota bacterium
TCAGATTTTTTCGAGCCATCCATGTAATAATAGCTCCATTTTCCAACTGGTTTGTCAGATGAATAATACCCTTCCACAGAAAGTTTTCCATTTTCAAACCATTCTCTATACACTGAGTCTTGACGGTCTAAATAAAAATACCCTTCTTGTTTTAGTTTTTTGTTTGAATAATACAGAACAACTTTACCATGAAGCATTTCCTTGTAGTAGTTGCGTTCTTCTTCTAAAACACCCAAACGATCATAATACAGCCATTTCCCGTGTTTGTCAGTCGTTTCATCCACCTCATCTTTATAATAAGAACCGGTTGCTTGAATTTGAGTTTTATTAAAATCCCAATAAAGATTTGCCTTTTTAGTCAAGTTTTCTTTCAATACCACTTGAGCATTGCTTGTTAAAAACACAAAAAGTGAAAGAAATGCGATAATCGTTTTCATTTAATTTTTCTTTGAAGAATATAAGTAGATGACACGTGAAAGTTACACTTCACCGATAATTCCTTGGATCACTAAAAATATACCAAATCCAAAAAATACAATTCCGATTAAATGATTTAAAGCCACCAATAATTTTTCTGTAACAAGAGGACGCAATTTTTTAGCACCCAAAATTTTCAATAAATCAAACGAGAAGAATGTTATAAGAATAACACCTAGGAAAAAGAGAATTGAATTCTCATTCGTTCCTGCATGTTCCGAATTCTTGGCTCCCATTGTGATTACACTAAACCAATAAAAAATCACAAGTGGATTAGCAAAATTCAACAAGAATCCTTTCAGTGCCAACATAAAATAATCGGAAGAATTTTGAACCACGTTTCCTACTTCGTCTACCTTTTCTTCTTTTGGTTTTTTGAAATAGGTAAAAGCGCCATAAATGACAAAAAGAATTCCACCAATCAACTTTAAAATTCCTTTATTCTCGCCATTGATCAATCCTGAAACTTCAGAATAAAAGACATACGCGATAAGAATGTAGACAAGATCACTGATTAAAACACCTAAATCAAGTGCTAAAGCAGCTTTCACCCCTCTGCGAATACTTGTTTCAAGTATCACGAAAAAGACAGGGCCAATCATAATACTGAGTATGAAGCCCGTTACAATTCCTTTTATAGTTAATTCGAACAAATCGTTTGTTTTTTACAAAAATAGCTTTTCAATCTTGGAAACGAAGAAGAAATACAACTTTCCATTCAAATTTCGAAAAAATATTCAGGTTTTCATCGAAATTGTACAAATATTTCGGAAGATGTTTACCTTTGCATACGAAAGTAAGCTCGAAATGGGTTTATTATCTATTGAAAACGTATTGAATTATGAAAATTGCAGCAGCAAATAAGAAGTTAGACGCAATCATCGAGAAGGTTGAGAAAAAAGGAGTTGAAGCCGATAAATTGATTGATGATTTAAAAGAATTGAGAGAACTAGCTTTGAAAGAGCAAGATCCTTTGGTGACGAAAGTTCTACGTTTAACGTATGAATTCCTTGGTGAAAACAACGCGTTTGATGTTCAAGCTCAATACGAAGAAGATGAAGAAGGAAATGAATATCCTATCGAAATCGAAGACAATGAAAATTTACTTTACTTGTTGAATTTGTTGAAAAATGCAGATCACAAAATCAACCGTGAGGAAATTAAAGATTATCGCACAGCATTAAAAATGGAATTGTATTAATCCACTTTTAACATCATATTGAAACACTCGTATTTATTGCGGGTGTTTTTTTTTGTTTTAACTTTCCATTGTAAATCTTTACTATGAAACATTTCGCACTTCTATTGCTACTCTTAGTGTCTTACAATTCAATTGCGCAATTTGATGAGGAAGAAACACCTTTGATTGTCGCCGTAAAAGCAAACAATTTAAAAGAAGTAAAGCGTTTGGTAGAAAGTGGTGCTCCGATCAACGATGATGACAGCTTCGAATCAGATGCGATTGATATTGCAGTTGCAAAAGATTACCGAGACATTGTTTTGTATTTACTTTCACAAGGTGCTACTTCTCGAGAAAACTTATACAATGCCGTAAGTTTTGGAGATGTTGCCTGGGTCAAAACCTTACTGAGCTACAAGTTTTACGATTCAGAAGCAATGATTCCTGCTGTGGAAAGTAACAACCTAGAAATGGTGAAAACCTTAATCGCTGCTGGATTTCCCGCCTCTTTTGAACAAAAACGTCGAACAGGTCTTTTCAAAAAGCATTACGTTTCGCCGATTGAAATAGCAATGAACGAGCATTTTGATGCCATAGCACTAGAACTTGTGAAAGCCGGTGCACCATTAAATGAAGCATTTTATGACGCAGCTTTATTTGAATACACTGATTTGGGGAAGAAATTCATCGATCTAAATCGTCAAACTTCGGAACTGTTTTTAATTTGTGCTGAAACTGGAAACAAACTTTTATTGGAATATTGTTTAACAAAAGGTGCTTCTGCTAGCGCAACAGATTTACAAGGAAACAATGCACTATTACTTGCTGCTAAAAACGGTCGTAAGGAACTCTATGATTATTGCATCACCAAATTAGGTTTATCGCCTAACTCGCTAAATGCTAATAAAGAAAATGCTTTGATGCTTTCATTTCGTTCCGATAATGCTGGAATGATAACCCAATTGATAGATGAAAATCAAAATTTAGAATTTCAAAATACCGACGGTGAAACTGCCTTGTTTTATGCTGAGCGTTCTGAACTTCCAGAAATCTTCTCCATTTATTTAGCGAAAAAAGTCAACATCAATCACGTTGACAAGGATGGAAATACAGTTTTATTGAAAGCTGCCTTCCGCGACAATACACTGCATGTCTTTTTGTTAATCGAGCAAGGAGCTGATGTTTTTGTAAAAAACAAAAATGGATTGAACATTCTAAGTGGCTTGATGGCTTCATATTACCGAGGAAGTGAAAAGGTTGGAGCGCTTTCAAACAGTTTAATTAATCAAGGCGTTGACGTGAAAGTAAGGACTATCAATGGTGCCGATCTTTCCTATGTTGCGATTCAAGCAGGTGATTTAGAATTACTCAAATTATTGCATTCAAAAGGCGCAAAAGTTGACGGACGTGATGGTTCAAATAATCGTTCAGACAATCTCAACAAAGAAATCATTCAATACGTTTTGGAAAACGGAGGAGATCCCAATGCTAAAGACAATTGGAGTAAAACCTATTTGTGTTCTGCCTTGGATAAAAATGATGTTGAATTTGCCGCAATTTTAGTGAAATACAAAGCAGATGTTAACATGCCCGCTTGCTTTATGGGTGAAACATTGTTGCACGAAGCAATTGAGAAACAAGATTTAGTCTGGGTGCAATTCCTTGTTGAAAGCAAAGCCGATTTGTATAAAAAAGATACATGGTCTAAAAATGCAATGGAATTGGCTCTTGAGAAAGGCAATCAAGACATTATTAATTATTTGCGTTCGAAAGGTGCAATGACCAAAGATGAATTGAACAAGCGAGAGGTTGAACGTGCGAAAGAAATGCAACAATTGCATACAATGATTGAAGCGAAAGATTTAGCAAAAGTGCTATCGTTGATCAATAAATATCCAGAAGCAGTTTTGTCAGAACAAGAAACACAACAATTAAGTTTATTGGCCGCACAAACAGCTTCAGTTGAATTACTACAAATTTGTATTGAGCGATATAAATGGGATCTGAATGCACACTTAAATTTTGAGCAACAAACCGTTTTACATGTCGCCACAAAAAATAATTTTACCGATTTTGCCATCCTTATTGTCAATAAAGGAGGAAATTTTTCACAAGAAGATGCCTTTGGTAAAACGGCTGTAGACTACGCAAAATCTAAGGAAATGAAAATATTTTATAAAAATTTGACCAGCAAGAAAAAAAATAATTAAACTTTTTTCACTTTTTTACCCAACCATTTTTCAAGCCTATTCGTCTTTTAATTGTTGAAGCAAAAACGATTGTTCAACACTGGTTTTATTTTCCTTGCAGGTACCTGAAAAGAGCTCCTACCTCTTCCGATCTTCGGATCATCTTCCAAGAGTTCTTTTCAGGTTTTTTTATGCCCAATTTTCAAGAAACCATAGATTCAAATTCTACTGTGTTTTCACATTTCTCCTCTATTTTTTGCTATTTTCGCATCGCGACTTATTCCCTCACTACGTGCCAAATTGTTTGGTGAAATTTATTTTATACTTGAAACTCAATTAGAAAATGAACACTAGTGAAAAAGATAAACGTGCGGTAATCGACATTCTCTGTCAATCCTTTAAAGAAAATAAATCAGTCAATTTTGTTGTTAAACAAGATCATCGAAAAGAAAGAAGATTGCGAACACTTATGGCGTACTCGTATTATCAAGGTTCGCGAAATGGTAAAGTTTATTTGAACGAGGATAAAACAGCTTGTGCAATTATTCTCTATTCAACCAAGAAGAAAACCAGCTTACTAGATATTTATTGGGATTTAAAACTGGTGCTGAAGTGTATTGGCCTAATGCGCATTTTTAAAGTGTTGAAACGTGAATCATTCATTAAACAAAATCATCCAACATTCGCGTTTGTTCATTTATGGTACATCGGTGTTTTACCTGGTCTACAAGGAAAAGGAATCGGTGGAAATCTTATGAACGAAATACTAAATGAAGCAAGCAAAAACAATTTACCAATCTACTTAGAAACAAGTACCGAACGGAATTTTAAATTTTACGAAAGTCTTGGTTTTAGCTTAAAAAACGCTTTTACAGATTTAGGATACAAACTTCATATTTATATTAAATGAAGTATCTAAAATTTCAGTTAAAACGACTTTTCAATCACAATACAAACACCAATTTTTCATTCCAGCTTGTTGATGCACAAATGGTTGATCAACGTTGTAAATTTCATTGATGACTTGTTCGATGAAACGCTCAAACAATTCCAATAATTCTGCATTCGTTTTGTTCTTTCCTTCGAACGGGAAAATGCCATCTGATATATTGATCAGCGAATAAATTCCGGCTTGATACGGTAGAACTCCAAAATTTTTCAAATACAAATAATTGTACAAGGATAACTGCAAAGCATGCTTGGTTT
>JBDKHH010000093.1:0-4994 GCA_039797785.1 Bacteroidota bacterium
AGGCCATTACCGTCAAACAAAAAACATGTTGGTTTCTTACGATAAGAATAAATTAGGATTCTTTTGATTACGCTAGTCGGGATTCTTGTCGTTTAGTGTTCCCGGCGAATGTGAATTTCAATTAATCCAACCAAAGCCTGCGAGACGCCAACCTCGCAGGCTTTTTAAAACAAAAAATATGCTATACCGAAGAATTGATATTACCCCCGAAGCCGAATTATTTCTTGATGAATTAAAGAAAAAACATGGCCAACTAATGTTTCATCAAAGTGGTGGTTGCTGCGATGGTTCTCAACCAATGTGCTTTGAAAAGGGAGACTTTATTGTTGGATCGAGCGACGTTTGTTTGGGCGATGTTGCGGGTTGCGAATTTTGGATGAGCAAAGACCAATTTGAATATTGGAAGTTTACGCATTTAACAATTCATGTTACAAAAGGACGTGGCTCAAGTTTTTCACTTGAAATACCAATGGGTGTTCGCTTTATTGTGCAATCGCGATTGTTTACCTACGATGAATTAATCAGCTTAGAACCAATTCGCGTTTTGGAAGATCATTAACTTTTAAGAAAACATTGCTGGTATTGCTTTGGCGTGATCCCTTCAATTTTTTTGAAAACGCGCGTAAAATAATTCGCATCTTCAAAACCAGCCTCATAACAAACTTGATTAATCTGAATCAATGGATTTTTCAGCAACGACTTTGCATATTTTACTCGTTCCTTCAATACAAACTCAATTGGACTCATGCCCATTTCGCGTTTGAAATAGCGATAAAATGATGCCTGACTCATACAAGCAGTATCGGTTAATTCTTTCATCGTCAAACGATCCGACAATCGCTCACGGATATACGATACTACATGACTCAATGCTGCATTACCATCTGCATACGTTCCAACTTCAATGGCTTTTACCGTTTGTGATTGAATGATATAAACCAATAATTCCTGGAGCGTTAAATCTGCCACAATATCTTTGGTGAGTTGCTCACTCATACAGACTTGAATTAACTTATTAATTGTCAAGGCCATGTCTGCATTGTTGTAGAAGAAATAATCGTTGTGATTTAGATTCCAATAGTTGGATGTTCCCTCTTTCGGATAGCGTTCATTTAAAAAATCAAGCGTTTCTTTAATTTTCTGATGATCGATTGCTAAAGCTAAACATTGCGTTGGGTTATCCAATGTCGCCTCCGGAAAATCAATTTTCATTTCCACTTGTGACGGAATAACAACGGTTTCACCAGGCAAATAATCAAATTCGGGATCATCAAACAAATGCATCACCTTTTTTCCACGCAACATACTTGTTACAACCAAATCATTGAATTTCAATGGAACCAAATGCGATTCTTGATACGTTTCAAACAAATTCAATTCGCAGTTATTCAGTGAATGAACCGTACGATTTTCCACCAAGGTTTTCAACGAATGTTCTTTCGTTAAACCTGGCTTTATCAACTTCGTACCTGATTGTTTATTCAACTGCATGACACTAAACTACGAAAAATAAATAAATATACCTAGGCAGGTATAATGATTGAACAAAAGCCGTTGGAATGATAACCGAAATTGAATTCGATGTGCATCATACCTGAAAGCACAATTTTACTCAATTAAAATTTTGTACCTATGATTTTGAAGTGTAATGAAATAAATTCCATTAGTGAGGTTATCGTTCAATTTCACACTCTTTATTAAGCTACCTTCTTGAACAATTCTTCCTTGCAAATTGATAATTTCAAAATGAATCGGAGTGCTAATACCTTCAATATAAATCATTTTCGATGCGCCAATTGGATTCGGAAAAATCGTCAATTCTAAATTATTCTCTTCCAATCCGCTACTTTGAATTGTAAGGTTGATTGTAACAGTACTATCACAACCGTAAAATGAAGTGAAATTCTGTGTGTAACTACCTGATGATGTGTAATTAATTCCATTCCATGTGAAAACATCAAGAACAGTTGAATCTATTGAAATTGCGTCAATTGGATGAATAGTTAAATCCAACGTCACGATCGAATCACATCCATTGACGGATGGAAAAGTGTCCACATATATTCCACTAGAAAAATATGATTGTCCATTCCATCCATAAGACCCACATGCTACGTCACTAACGTTTTGAAGAATCGCCGTTCCATAATCCAAATTGAGTACAATCGTAGAATCACATCCCCAAATGGTCGTTCCTTGATAATTGTATGTGCCTGATTGTGTTAAGTTTTGACCATTAAAAAAGTAGGGACTGCATGTTGTCACATTCAACGTTTGAGACGACGGTAAATGCTGGTTAATTGAAATTGTAGTATTAGTACTCTGCCCACAACTGTTTACAGATTTCACCGATAATGTTCCCGTTTGAAAGCCAGGTGTGAAAAGAAGATTAATCGTTGTTCCTGTGCTAGAACCAGTTGATCCCAGAGGAGTTGTCCAAACATATGATGTGGCGCCAGAAACACTGCTGATAGAATATTGCTGACTAGTTCCGCTAAAACAAAAATCTAACGAACCATTTATAGCAGATGGTGCTGCTGGAATTGTATTGAGTGAAACAGTTACAGCTAAACGAGTTGTCGATTCAAGTCCATTAACTGTTTGAGAAGCATAATAGGTTGAACCACTTACCAAAACAGTATTCGTAGGAAGAGGACTTCCGCCGCTCGCAGCTGCATACCATTGAATAGCAGTTCCCGTGGCAGCAAGCTGTGCTACTGTTGCTCCGCTACAAAGCGTTTGTGAAGCAGAACCAGAAGGAGCCGATGGTGGTGTAACTAGCGTAAAATTGGCAGATGTTATTCCACGATTTGTGCTACCATGATATGAATAGCTGAATGATGCTGAACTGGAACGTGCCCATATCAAACCAATGGATGAAGGTACGGCTGGAAAAATATAATCATTCGCATCTCCTGTATTCAAAGCCCGCGTTGCAACTATGGTGCGCACACCAGCATTCACAGCGTCAGAAGTAATAGTCCAATCTTGTTGTGCATCAGTTGAAGGAGCTGAAAAACCTGTCAAGTTACAATCAAAGGCGCTTAGTGTGCTAACGGAATGAACACCGACCACATCGGTTCCACTGGTCATTGAACTAGCATTAAAACCGAGGGCAAACCATCTTCCAGCTGGCCCTGTTAATGTCAAGGTAACTTGAGTACTAACATCAATTTTTGCTGTCATGGCAAGGCTAGCTGTATTACTCAATGTCACTACTCCAGTCGTATATGTTTGACTAATACCACAATTAAAAAATGCAATAAAAAAAAGAAATGATAGGAAGTTATTTTTCATACTGTTTAAAGATTTCATAATATTTTGGATCATTGTATAACACTAATAATTGTTCAATTGTTCTGCCTTGAGGATCTTTAACCGTTAAATCCAGATCATGAAGTGCTAGTCGCTCAACCACATCATAACGTTGTAAAGCAAGGGCAAAATGAATAGGATAACCAAATTGATCAAAATTACACGTATCATTTACGTTAACTCCCTTCGTTAAGATAGTATCCAAAAGGACCAGATTATTTTTATAAATCAACGCATATAAAACCGAACCTTCAGGGTAACATTGTTTTAGATCTGCCCCTTTTTCTATCAAAAGCATGGCAACCTCATTATTTCCATTGTACGCCGCTAATAAAAATGGACTTGAACCGTGTTCTGAAATACTGTTAAGTTGATCTGGATGTTTTTTTAAGTATTTCGTCATTTGTTCAACAGTTCCAGTGCGTGCAATGTCAAACACTTCTTGAGCATAACACCCATTATCCAAATGAAGAATCAATAATATGAATAAAACAATCGCGTAAATCGATTTGTAAGGTGTAGATTTTCGTACCATTCGCCAAATATAAAATTTTGTCAATAAACTAATTTATAATTGGTTACAAACATTTTCTCACTTATTAAATGGTATTAAATAAAGCTGCTTAATTAAATCAGAGGTATATCCAACATAAATCTTATTGAATGCCGGTGAGAATAGTGCGTAGGTTACAAACATGTGTTTTGAGAAGTTAGGTTCTACAATCGCTCTCAATCATAGGATTTCTTTTTGTAGCGAAGGCCCGAATATCCTCCATTTCATTTCGGATGGACGTTATTGGAGCTTAACAAAGAAAACCTGAGCCAAATGACTCAGGTTTTCTTTGTAGCGAGGGCCCGACTCGAACGGACGTCCGTCAGCTGACGGATATGAGCCCGAGCAATTCTACTTGGTTTCGGACAAATTCCCTTCCTCTACTTGATTTTAGTTCTTTTTCACGTTTCATTGCGGCAGGTTTTGATTCATGGAATTCTACATAAACAACAATCCATGGCCTGAAATTTTTAGTAAAACCTTTTGTAGATAGAAAATTGTGCGAATTATATCGGTCAATTAAATCTGAAGTATATCCAACATAAATCTTATTGAATGCCGGTGAGAATAGTGCGTAGGTTACAAACATATGTTTTGAAGTAAATAGGTTCCATAAAAAAAAGCTAGTCAAATCTGACTAGCTTTCTTCTTTGTAGCGAGGGCCCGACTCGAACGGACGACCTTCGGGTTATGAGCCCGACGAGCTACCAACTGCTCCACCTCGCACTCTATTCAATCGATACACGAATGTTCGAATGCGGTGCAAAGATACGCCTTTTTTATTGTTTTCAAACAAAATCACTAAATAATTTTAAATTTTCCCTTTTAAAATCGGGAACTTCCGCTTTTTTCTACCTTTATTCCGTCCTTAAAATCAAACAATGCTCATTTTTGTCAATGGATATACATTAGGCTGTCAGCCGTTTAGACCTTATTGGTCTTCTTCTAAGAATTCCAACGAATTTTTGGAGGCAGCTTGTTCCTATTTCAATGATTATACGATCAACAATGAAAGTTTTGTCAATGGATCTGGAAAATGGTTTGGTTCACTCGTTTCATACAGGTATTCAGCAGGAAAAAAATATGCACAGGAAAGGATCAACATTTACAAATCACTCCTACAAAC
>JBDKHH010000094.1:0-11546 GCA_039797785.1 Bacteroidota bacterium
AAATTGTATTGGTTGTCATGATGTTGGAGGTTCAGCGCCAACCTTAACAAACTACAATGAGATTTCTACGAATGCTACAGCAATTTTAAGTACATTAAATGGTACTCCTCAATTAATGCCACAAGGAGGACCAGCTTTGAATGATACACTTATTCAACAGTTTACTTGTTGGATTTCTCAAGGTAAATCAAATAATTAATACATAAATATGAAGAAAGTAATTGTATTTGTTAGTTCCGCTATTGTTCTGATTGGTGGAATGTCTTTAAATCAGAAAAGCTCGTTTCAAATTGAAAAATATAAAGCGGGAATGCATAAATATGCAGCAGGTTCACCTACTGGACAAACAGGTGCCCCAGATGAGAATAATTGTACTTCTTGTCACTCGGGTGCTGTACAAAGTGGAGCTACTGAAAACACATTAACGGTTGCCCAAGGTTTCACGCCGGTCTCTGCATATGTGCCAGGCGTAACTTACAATATTGCTCTTCAAATGACATCTAGCCCTGCGAAAAAAGGTTTCCAAGTGACAGCATTGACATCTGGAAATGTTATGGCTGGAACATTCAGCGCTGGTGCGAACACAACAATTAGTGGTACAACTAGAAAATATGCGAATCACAAAAGTACGAGTAATACAAGTGCAACTGTTGCTTGGTTGTGGTCATGGACGGCTCCAGCAACGGATGTTGGACCTGTAACTTTTTACGTAGCAACAAACAAAGCAAATGATAATACATTGAATTCTGGTGATGTTATCTACCTTTCAACGCATGTGTATAATTCGTCGTTAGGCATTGATGAGCAAGAAAATAGTATTGCAACAAATTTCACTGCTGGTTATTCAGTTGATAACAAAAGCATTGTGATGAATTTCAACTCTTTAAATGCGAGTGAAATGTATTTCAATCTTCTTGATTTAAACGGAAAATCTGTTTTTGTTTCAAATCTAGGAAACGCACAAATTGGAGAAAACAAACAAAGTGTCGCACTTCCAAATGAGATCAAAGCTGGCATTTATGTTGTAAATTTCTTTGTAGGAAATACACCAATGACTTCGAAAGTTATGATTCAATAAGAGTCATTCTACTATAATTGAATAGCTCCGCACATGCGGGGCTTTTTTTATGAAATTCGCTTTGTAACTAAATCGTTGACTTTTTTGTAGAATTGATACGGTTGGTAGGTGCGCCACTCAATATCTTCTAATTCACCTCCCATAACAAAGTAATGATCGATATTGATTCGCTCAAATTCATTGATTACGTGGTCGTGAAAATTTACCATGGCAATCCATCCATCTTCAACATCATCAAACCATTCTTCATAATAACAGTCATCGGAATAATGAAAGTTTAAAACATTCTCACCGATTAAAATAAATTTATTAATGCCTTCATCCATGATTGGCTCAATAATATCACGCTTAAACGTCATGATATCATTTTCGATTGCATCGTTCCATTCACCAATTAATTCAATAATTGCAAATTGATCTTCATATTCGCAGTAAAGAATCTTGATGAAAAGTGTAGGCGAACCAATTGAATCCCATTGCGGATGAATGTAAAAATTATAAACTGTATGGTCAAAATTAAATTCACTGTATTCCCGCTCGAAAAAAGGAGAAGAAGGATCTTCTGACGCAATATACTGGTTTCTCCAACCAAAAAAGGGCTCAATTAAATGCATGTTCAAAAATAGTGAACTTGGCACATTATATGCTATGTCGACGTGAAATAAATTATACGTATTTTTGATTTGCATTGTCGTATTCAATGCGCTTGACCTTAAAAAAATAATATGAAAAAGATTTTTGGATTTTTAGTTTTAACACTTGTTTTAGTGTCGTGTGGAGGGAATAAAGATGGTAGACCTTTACAAGATTATGTGTCGTCATTCCTTAATGGAAACGAATCAATTGTTGCTTTTGGTAAAGCTGATTTAAATACCATTTTGAATAAAACTGAATATAAGAAAATCCCAAAACTTGGTGTCGCTATTGATGTTGAAATTCAAGAATTCAAAAGAAGTTTAAAACTTGAAACACCTGTTTTCTTTGCAATTGAAGGACCTTTAGCTGAAGACGGTACACCTAAAACAACCTATGCGTTTTTCGAAGTAACAAATGCTGATTCATTGGTCGGAAAATTGAAACATCAAGGATTCGATATGAACAAGGAAGGTGATGTAGACTATTTTCAAAGTGGAGATGTTAGTCTTGGCGTACGAAACAATTTAGCGATTTTAATCACGAAAAAAGAGGAGTTTGATGGTAAACAGATGTTAACAGAGGCATTTGATAAAACAACAAATGATGTTTCTGAAGGAAAAATAGATGAATTATTAGCAGCGAAAGGCGATGTTGTTCTTGGAATGAGTGTTGCCAATTTATACAAAACGTCAAACACTGATTTATCGAAACTTAGCAAAGATAAACAAGCTGAATTAAATGAAATGGTTAGTGATTCGTACGTTCAAACTGCTTTGTCATTTGAGAATGGCAAAGTTGTGATCGAAACGAAAAACTTGTTTTCTGAAGAGTTAAAGAAAAAAATGTTCTTCAAAAAAGACGCAACTGCTGGTATCGTTAAAAAACTTGGAACTGGTAATCCTACTTTGGGATTTGCGATGAATCTGGATATGAAGAAAATGCAAGCGTTTATTGATGAATATGCTCCGACTGCCATGAGTGAAATTGGAGAAATGCTTGGAGGAGAATTCCAAATGGCATTGGCAATGGGTGGTAAAGACGGTTTAGCAGGTTTACTTAGCGGAGAAGTTGGAATAGTGATGGTTGGAAATTCAAATCCAAATGAAGGAATGTCAGATTTCAATATCTACGTTGGAATTGGTAAAAACGGTCAAATGTTCGCGAATGGAGCAAAAAGCATGTTGGAAATCGGAATGGCGAAAGTTGATTTGGATTCAAAAGGAATTGCAGCATACAGTAATGCTAGTTTTATCCCGCAAGCTGGTAAACGATTGAATGTACCTAATGGATGTGAAGTTTTTGGTAAAAAAGGAATCACTGGATTCATTAATTTGGAAGGAGTTGATTTATCTTCTTTCGAATTCGAAGAGGAAGCAAAGGTGATCTATCTTGTAAAATACATTACGTTTGAAATGGATGAAAATGGAAGTAAAATTGTGATCCAAGCGAAAGACGGAAAAGAAAATATGTTGAAACAAGCGATGGATGTTATCGTTGAAGAACTTTCAGGAAAAATTGGAAATATGGCAATTTAATAGTTCTGTTTAAGAAACAAAAAAAGCCCCGTACATGCGGGGCTTTTTTTATGGGAATAGGTTTCTTAATTGAATGCCATACAATCAAAAATATCTTCGCATTGCTCGTAAACCATTTCATGAAGAATTAATTGAGAAGCCAATGCCAATTGCGTGTAATTTTGAGAATTGTTACCAAAATCGGCTGCTGAAGTAATCCACATTTGAGTTATCAATTCTTGAGAACCTTCTTTAGGATTTATTTTGTTGACAACCGCTGCAACATTCATCGAACCTGCATGATACACGTGTAACACAAATAGTCGAAACCATAAATCAGATTCATTATACGAAATATTGTGCGCTTTTAATATTTTCTTCGCCTCTGGAATACAAACGCGATTCAATAAACGTGCGGCACCGTAGGCAGAACGATCAAAGTCTTTACGTTCATCAATAGTCGAATTAACTGTTAATCCTTGAGCACGTGCAACAGAAGGCATTAATTGAAAAGCACCGTACGCTCCAACGCTGGATTTTTTTAATTGACCAGGACTTTCAATCAACAAAATTGCTTGTGCATACCAAGGGTCGCAACCATATTTTTCAAAAGCTTCAACACCTTTCGATAAACTTGGATAGACTTCTTTGAACTTATAGAAGTCATTCTTTCCTGTTGTAACGTTAATTTGAGTCCCAGCTGCCAATTGATACGCTGTGCGTAAACTATCCTTAAAAACGGCTTTTTTCGCTTCTGTTTGTTTTGACCAATCACGAATTGACATTTTAAGAAGCACAGTTCTAGATTCCGCAATATTTATAAGACACGAATCTGGCGATAAGCGCATAATTTGCTTCCAAAATTGTGGTTGTGGCAACATGTCCCAACGATCTTCAAAGATTGATTCGGCATGCATTAATGTATTCAATGAGTTGTCATTGTATACTTCAATTTTCTCATGATCCCAAGATTTATCTGATTGAGAAAAAGTGAAAAGAGGCGAGGAGAGAATCGCCAAAAAAATGAGTTTGCGCATGATTTCTGGTTATAACAGTTCTTGAATTTACGATTTAAATGTGTTTTTACAATCGTTTTTACAGTTTTTAACAAAGATTTTCTTCAAAACGTGTCAAATGACCTTGGTTACATTTGTCACTTTAGCTTCAAATTTTCGTTGTAAATTTGCATATGCAAGTGCTCAAAAAAATTTTAGGATTCCCGCTAATTCTTCTTGTAAAGATTTATCAATACATTATTTCACCGATTTTCCCGGCTACGTGTCGCTACACGCCAACTTGTTCGCATTATATGATTGAAGCAATTAACGTTTGGGGGCCACTGAAAGGAACGTATTTGGGATTAAAACGAATTGGCTCCTGCCATCCTTGGGGCGGTCACGGACATGATCCAGTTCCAGAAAGGAAAAAGAAAAGCGTAAAATAAAAAAGGTTGAAATTCTAGTTTCAACCTTTCTTGTTTTTAAATAAATTCAATCAAATCTTCTTTAGATTTTCTGACTTTTTTGAAATGCTGATTCGCATCTTCTTCTGAGCGATACCCGATTGGACAAACCAAAGCAGCATGAAGATTTTTATCTCTTAAACCAAGAACTTCATCATAGCCAGCTGGATCAAATCCTTCCATTGGAGTTGCATCAATTTTCAAATCTGCACAAGCGTGTAACAATTGTCCTAAAGCAATGTACGCTTGTTTGCTATTCCAAATTTGTTTTTTTTCTGCGTCAAGTTGACTAATAGTGTTTTTCATGAAATCACCAAAACCTTTCAATGCTTCTGGTTCAACTCCTCGTGCATCAGCAGTATTGGCAACATGCGCGTCTATGTGAAGATCGTTTATATCTACATATGAACATAGAACGATCAAATGTGATGCATCAGTAATTTGCGTTTGTCCCCACGATTTTTCTTTTAATTTCTCGCGGATCTCCTTGTTTTCAATTACCAAGAACTTGTATGGTTGTAAACCATAAGATGAAGGAGTTAATCTCAAAACTTCTAATAAGGTATCTAAATTCTCTTGAGAAACTTTTTTTGAACTGTCGAATTTTTTTGTTGCGTAACGCCAGTTTAAATTGTCAATAATTGTTTTCATGTATGTTGTGTATGTAATTAAAATGCCATTGGTACTTCGATGGCAACGATTGTACTTTCGTTAATTGCTTCAATTGAAACAGTGGTTGTATCCCAAACACCTAAAGCGTCTCTTTGTTTTACTTGCTGTCCAGAAATGTTCGATTCTCCTTCCACTTGCATGAAATAAACACCGTTTCCTTCTTTTTTAAATGTGTAATCAAGTGTTGTGTTTGCATCAATTTTTGCCATTGTAATCCAAGCATCTTGATGAATCCACGTTCCTTCATCGTCAGTTGACGGACTCACCAATTGCAAAAAGTTGTTTTTCATGCCTGATTGATCCATTTTAAATTGATCGTATCGAGGTTCAACATTTTGTTTGTTTGGAAAGATCCAAATTTGAAATAAATTCAGTTCTTCTTTTAAGGGATTGAATTCACTGTGTAAAATTCCCGTTCCCGCACTCATTACTTGAATTTCACCAGCTTCGATAATCGATGAGTTACCCATGCTATCCTCGTGTTTGATGGCACCTTTTAACGGAATGGTAATAATTTCCATATTGTCATGCGGATGTTTTCCAAATCCAGCATGGCCAGCGACGATGTCATCATTTAACACTCTTAGTGCGCCAAAATGTACACGATCTGGATTGTACCAACTCGCGAAGCTAAACGAGTGTTTTGCATTTAACCAGCCATGATTAGCATGTCCGCGGCTTTCTTCTGAATGAAATATTGTTTTCATACTTGTCTATTTTATCTAGAGGAAATGTGTTTTAACGTTTCAAATGTTTACCTCTATGATTGTTTGTTCGACAAAGATACTAGTTTTAATTGAAATAAATACCATGGTAGATAAATTTTAATAAAAAAAGCCCGAAAATTACTTCCGGGCTTCTTGCATCTGCTATTATTTTTTCAATTCTTCTAATTCTTTCTTTAATTGTTCCACTTCAGCATTCAATTCTTTGATTGCTTCAATCATAACTGGTACCAACTGAATGTAATCAACTGTTTTATAAATAGTATCATCACCAGCATTATTAAAAATTGCTTTTTCACTTACCATTTCAGGGAAAACAACTTGTAAATCTTGAGCGATAACACCGTATTGCTCACGTTTTTTAAATTGCAATTCACCACCAATTTGTTTCGTTGGAGTAGTGATTGTGTAATGTGTTCCTTGAATCAACGCCAATTTATCCAATGCACCCGTAATTGGTACAATGTTCGATTTTAGTCGTTTGTCGGAAATCGTAAACCAGCCACCGCCAGAATACCCTGAACCATCTACTCCTAAGTCAGCTGTAAAATAACCAGCCCAACCAGTTGTAACATTGCTTGTTTGTCCATAGATACCATTGTACCCGTAACCATACGTTCCAATAGCTAATGATGGAGCTGTTCCTGTTGCTGCATTGTTGTTATAACCATAAACACCAAATCCTAGAGCGCTTTGAGATGTTCCAACCACTCCATTAAAACCGATTCCTGAAACACCAGAACCTCCAGTTGTGCGTAAGTTGGAACCATAAACGGCTGCAGATCCTGTTGCAGTAGATGGAATTTGACCAGCCACACCGTAACCAGCACCAGAGTTATTTCCTAAAATAGCCGAGTTCGTTGTTGTAGAACTGTTTGTATTTCCTTGAATTGCTGCAAAGGTATTTGCTGCACTTGTACTTTCTGCTCTTAAACCAACACCAACACCTGAAATATTCGCTAATACCGCAGTTGAATTGGCAACACCACTATTTACTTCTAATCCAGTAGTATTTGTTCCAGAATTGTTGATTTGAACTGCTCCAGCATCTGTTGTTATTGATCTTCCCAATCCAGCACCGCCTTGGTCATACGATTGGTCTAAGGTATTTCCTGATCCACTTGACAATGTCACAGAGTTTCCTCCACTAATAGAAAGTGTTGATCCAACCAAACTCAATGTTTGTGCATCTGTTCCTGCTGGACCTTGTGGCCCTGTTGGACCCGCTGGTCCTGTTGCTCCAGTCAATCCAATTGGACCTTGAGCACCCGTTGCGCCTGCTGCTCCTGCTGCACCAGTAGCTCCTGTTGGTCCTGCTGGACCTTGTGGTCCAGTTGCACCTTGTGGCCCTGTCAAACCAATTGGACCTTGAGCGCCCGTAGCTCCAGTTGCTCCAGTAGCTCCAGCTGGACCTTGTGGTCCTGTTGGTCCTTGAACTCCTTGTGGTCCTTGCGGTCCAGCGGTACTACTGCCACTTGTCTCAGCATATAATGCGTAAGGAACAGACAGTAATTGAGTTGTACCAGAAATTGTATACGTCGAACCACCAGTTGGATCTGTTTCTGTTTTCAAAAAGAAAGGGCCGTTTGCCCAATCAATTGTTGTGAAATCACCTGAAAGCAATGTTCCGCCTCCAATTTGAACAGTTGCTAATCCATTCGCATTCGTACTTGTCGTGTGCGTTTCTGCGTAAACAACAGTTCCAGTTGCAGAACCTTGTAAAACACTGATTTTCATTCCAACGGAAGCGCTTGTTACAAGTTGATTAGATGTGTTTCTTACAACTGCTTGATAGGTCATTTTTTGCGGGGCTTGAGCGAACGTGTATGCTGACAAACACAACGCTGCAACCAATATGTAGAGTTTTTTCATGATTAATGTTTTAAGATTTTATATGTTTTAACTTGATTTTCGTTGTTGGAAATGAATAATTGATACATGCCTGGAGCACAATTCTCAAGGTTTAAAAGTGCCGTTCCAGAGAATGGTGTTCTCGAAATAATCGTTTTTCCATTCATGTCCGATAAAGCATACACCAAATCATTGTTCGCATAATTCATGACCGTAAGTTGCACCTCATTCGTTGTTGGGTTTGGACCCATGATTAATGAAAAGGTTCCTTCCAATTCATTGATGCCAATGACAGAATAAAATTCATAAGGTTGTTGAACTCCTTGGTTCAAGTTTCCATTTGATCCACTATTTGACGTATAATCAATTTGACCAATCGAAAAAGAAACATTTCCTCCTGAACCAGATGCATCTCCACCTGTTGGCAATGTGTTAGATTGGGCAAATAACAAACCAGACGTGCAAACGGTGAAAACAAGTAGAGCGTTTTTTCGTAGTAGCATATTCGTTTTTATTTAGCGTTACTAATTTATTAAAATTACTTGATAAGTGGTACATTTTATTCCTGATAACTATCATATTTTTATTGACAATTATAACCTACTTTTGGTCTAATTATTTAGTTTATGAAAAACATTGGTTTTATCTTATTAATTGTGCTTTTCGCGTCATGTGGAAAAGAGCGAGAATCAACAAAACCTTCCCATGAAGAATTGGTAGAAGCAGTTTATTCGAGTGTTGTTATTGAGCCTGTTGATGCCTACAAGGTAAATTCGTCAATAACAGGATACATTGATGAAATGTATTTCAACGAAGGTGATTTTGTGAAAAAGGGTGATTTGTTGTTTAGAATTTCAAATAAACCGATTGCTCTAAATGAACAAAACGCTGAATTGAACTATGAATTATTGAAGGATACATACAGCGGAACAGCAAATTTGATTGAAGAAATGAAGTTGGATCAAAAATCATCAAAAATGAAAATGATGAATGATTCAGTAAATTATCATCGTTTCAAAATGTTATATGATAAAAACGCTTGTTCGAAATTTGATTTAGACAATGCTTCGATGGCGTATGAACTTTCAAAAAACACGTATTTATCTGTTAGTAAACGAATCGTGCGCAAAGAGAAAGAACTGAAAAATCAAATCAATCAATCTAAAAACAATTTGAATGCTTCTTCCTTAAGAACCAATGATTATTTGATTCGCTCGAACATCGATGGTAAATTATTCCAAACATTTAAAGAAAAAGGTGAGT
Source organism: Bacteroidota bacterium (assembly GCA_039797785.1). Lineage (GTDB taxonomy): Bacteria > Bacteroidota > Bacteroidia > Flavobacteriales_D > Crocinitomicaceae > M0103. Next base: position 9,202 of record JBDKHH010000094.1, read on the forward strand.
TTGTATCAATGCAAGAACCGATTGCCATTGTTGGAAATGCTAAAGATTACACGTTGAAAATGTTAATTGATGAAGTGGATATTTCAAAAGTAATTCTTGGACAAAAGGTTTTAGTAACGCTGGAAGCATACAAAAACAAAGTGTTTGAAGCCAAAATCACCAAAATTGCTCCTAAAATGGATACGCAAACGCAAACCTTTGAAATTGAAGCGGTGTTTGTGCAACAACCTTCTAGATTGTACATGGGACTAACAGGTGAAGGAAACATTGTAATCAATGAAAAGAAAAAAGCCTTAGTGATTCCAAGAGAATATTTACAAGCCGGTAATAAAGTTGAAACTGAAAATGGATTTGTTAAAGTGAAAACCGGGCTTTCCAACTGGAGTTTCATTGAAATTGTATCTGGATTAGATCAAAACACTGTTATCTTAAAACCAGAATAGATGAAGTTCGCCTTATTACTTTCCATATCAAAAACACATTTGCTGTCGCGTAAGAAGCAAACGATTATTGCTGCTCTTGGGGTGACATTCGGTATTGGAACGTATATCATTATGATGAGTTTCATGAATGGTTTAAATGGATTATTGGATGGACTTATTCTAAATCGTACGCCACATATTCATTTATACAACGAAGTGCAACCGTCCGAAAAACAACCAGTCGATTATTACGACCCATACAAGTCGAAAACGCGCATGGTGGAATCGATCAAACCGAAGAAAATTCAAGTGAGAATTCACAATGCTTTGCCCTTACTCGGTTTTTTAAACAAACAGAAATACGTAAAAGGCGCAACTGCACAAGTTAAGGCACAATCGTTTTACTTGGGAGGATCAACACAATTGAATGGGGTTTTAACTGGAATCGATGTTCAAAAAGAGCAAGAACTGTACAATTTAGGCGATTACATTGTTGAAGGAACGGTTGAAGATTTAGCCCAAAATGAAAAAGGAATCTTGTTAGGTGCCGGCGTTGCTAAGAAATTAGCACTGAAAGTTGGTGATGTCATTCAAGTTGCAACGAAATCAGGGGATATTCAACCATTGAAGATTGTTGGTTTGTACCAAAGTGGAATGGCGGATGTGGACAATGTGCAAAGTTACGTGAACCTTGAAATGGCACAACGCTTAATGGGGCAATCGAACGATTACATTACCGACATCAATATCAAGTTGAACGACATGTCGCAAGCGCCGAAATTGGCAAAAGAGATGGAGGAAACCTTCAATGTACGTGCGGTTGATATTCAAACAGCCAATGCACAATTTGAAACGGGTTCTTCGATTCGTACAATGATTTCATATGCGGTTTCAATTACCTTGTTGATTGTTGCTGGATTTGGAATCTACAACATCTTGAACATGTTGATTTATGAAAAAATGAACGACATTGCGATTCTGAAAGCTACAGGATTCTCCGGGAAAGATGTAAAATGGATCTTCATTAGTCAAGCATTAATTATCGGATTTATCGGAGGTTTCGTTGGTTTGGTGTTAGGGTATTTTGTCACCACCATCATCGATAATACGCCCTTCGATACGGCAGCGCTTCCAACGATTAAAACATTCCCAATTGATTATGACGCGAAGTATTATATCATTGGTATCACCTTCGCGATGCTTTCAACATTTTTTGCAGGTTATTTCCCTTCACGTAAAGCGGAGAAAATTGACCCTGTTGACATAATTAGAGGACAATAGTATGAGTATTTTACGCGCAAACAATATCTGTAAAAGCTTCTTGGTTCCTGATGAAGTGCAAATTTTAAAGGATATTTCCTTTGAGATTAATGAAGGGGAATTTGTTTCCATCATGGGAAAATCGGGTTGTGGTAAATCGACCTTGTTGTACATTCTTTCAACGATGGATACGAATTACACAGGGGAATTGTTCCTGAATGAGAAATTAATTACAGGTCAAACATCCGATCATTTAGCATCGATTCGCAACGAACAAATTGGCTTCGTTTTTCAGTTTCACTATTTATTGGCTGAATTTACGGTCTTAGAAAATGTGATGTTACCAGCTCGAAAATTAGGTGTGAAATCAAAGGAGGAAATTGAGCACGATGCAATGGAGAAATTAAAACTATTGGGCATTGATGATCAAGCCTTGAAACTTTCGTCACGCATTTCAGGTGGACAAAAACAACGTGTTGCAATTGCGCGCGCTTTGATTAACAATCCGTCCATCATCATGGGCGATGAACCTACAGGAAACCTCGACAGTAAAAACTCAGATATCGTGTTTGACATCTTCAAAGAATTGTCCGTTGAAGAAAAATTATCCTTGTTAATTGTAACGCACGATGACGATTTTGCACACAGAACAGATCGCATCAT
>JBDKHH010000095.1:0-2553 GCA_039797785.1 Bacteroidota bacterium
TCAGATGAATTCAGGATTTCATATTGCCAACCCATTTCTTTGAAGAACATCGTGTACATTCTGAAAATATCTTCAACGAAAATACACGCTTCATCACCACCTGTTCCAGCACGAAGCTCCATAATGGCATTTTTATCGTCTTCTGGGTCTTTTGGAATCAACATTAGTTTAATGTCTTCTTCCATTTGTGGTCGTTTTTGTTCCAACTCATCGATTTCCATCTTCGCCATTTCGCGCATTTCAGGATCGGTTTCGGTTTCCAAAAGTGTTTTTGCACTTTTTAGATTTCCAAGAACGTTGGCATATTCTTTATAGACATTGTCTAATTCTTCAAGGTCTTTGTATTCGCGATTTAATTTCACGTAGCGTTCCATATCCGAGATAATATCTGGATCCACGATTTGTTTTCCAACTTCAACAAAACGGTAATGGATAGCTTCTAATTTCGATAGTAAATCACTCATAAAATTATTTTTTTGTCCGATAATTTGCAACTGCACGGACAAGTCGCGACTTGTCCCTACGGCAAAATCGGCCTAATAAAATTTCTCAATATTCAAACGTACCGTAAACAGATTCAATTGTTAACTTCTTACCATCATTTGCTTCAACGCGACCAACAATTTGGGCATCGATGTTGAATGATTTTGAAATTTCAATAATTGATTGAGCATGCTCAGGAGAAACATACACTTCCATGCGGTGGCCCATGTTGAAGACCTTGTACATTTCTTTCCAATCCGTTCCAGATTCTTCTTGAATCAATTTAAAAAGTGGAGGAATTGGGAATAAATTGTCTTTGATGATGTGGACGTTGTCTACAAAATGCAATACTTTCGTTTGTGCACCACCTGAACAGTGAACCATTCCGTGAATATCAGAACGGTGTTTATCTAAAATCTGCTTGATAACTGGAGCGTAAGTTCTCGTTGGAGACAAGACTAATTTTCCAGCATCAATTGGTGAACCTTCAACTGTATCTGTTAAGTTTTTTGTTCCTGAATACACCAAATCACTTGGCACACTTGGGTCAAAACTTTCAGGGAAATCTGCTGCTAAGGTTTTATTGAAAACATCATGACGTGCTGAAGTAAGTCCGTTCGAACCCATTCCACCATTGTATTCTGTTTCGTAAGTTGCTTGACCAAATGACGCCAATCCAACAATAACATCTCCACCTTGAATCGTATGATTTGAAATTACTTCAGAACGTTTCATGCGACAAACAACAGTTGAATCAACGATGATTGTGCGAACTAAATCACCAACATCCGCTGTTTCACCGCCAGTCGAGTGAATTCCAATTCCTTGATTTCTCAAAGTTTCCAATAATTCTTCTGTACCATTGATAATCGCCGAAATTACTTCACCTGGAACTAAATTCTTGTTACGACCAATCGTTGAAGAAAGTAAAATTTTATCAGTCGCACCAACACACAATAAATCATCAATGTTCATGATCAACGCGTCTTGTGCAATTCCTTTCCAAACAGAAATATCGCCTGTTTTTTTCCAATACATATACGCCAATGACGACTTTGTTCCAGCGCCATCCGCGTGCATCACAATACAATAGTCCTCATCACCCGATAAATAATCAGGAACGATTTTACAAAATGCTTGAGGAAATAATCCCTTGTCTACATTTTTGATTGCGTTGTGAACGTCTTCTTTTCCTGCTGAAACGCCACGAAGGTTATATCTAGTATCGGCCATTGAACTGAATTTGCATGCAAAGATAAAAACTATTTAAGAATGGAGAAAGGACCGCTCCGCTGAAAGACAAAAGACCGCTTCGCTGTTAGACATAGGACCGCTTCGCTTAAGGACGAAAGACCGCTTCGCTGTTGGACAAAAGACCGCTTCGCTCAAGGACTTGTTAGTGTTAAATGACTTTAAATTTTCATTCTTACAACTTCAAATTTTGATATCTGAAAGTCCTTTGTCTTCTAGTCTTTTGTCTTGTAGTCCTTTGTCTTCTAGTCTTTTGTCTTGTAGTCCTAAAGTCCTCCTTAGTTGTCTCCTTTCGTATTCATTACTTTTCTGTACGTGTACGAAGTTAAAATATGGCGACGCGCGAAACGTTCCAAGGTTGGAGTGCTGCGCATTTTATTGTAAATACTTGGTTGCACATTGAAGTATTCGTACACATTTCCATTTTGGAAGGTAATTTTCATCGCCATTCCTTTGTATTGGAAATCTTCAATCATTTGCGTACTGATAACTTCTGCATATTCGTTTTTTGACAAGGCATGCGTTTCAGGAGAAATACTTACAAGGAAAGAATAGGCTTCGATGATTTCTTGACTTTTCAATTCAGCCTCCGCTTTTTTCGGATCACCATCTTGAAATTTATCTGGATGCCATTCTTTCACCAAATTGCGGTAAACTTTTTTCAATTGTGCTAAATCGGCCTCTCTTGTTACGTCAAATAACTTTCTGTATTCAATGATTCTCTTCATATTTCTCTTCGATTCGGTGAATCCGTCGGACAGAAACACGCTTAATTTGCCGCAAAAGTACCTATTTAAAATGGAGTGGAGGATGAATTCG
>JBDKHH010000096.1:0-5682 GCA_039797785.1 Bacteroidota bacterium
AGGTAGCTCAATTGATGGATTCAATTAAAAATGCCGAACAGATGAAAAATATTCCATCTAATTCGATATTCCACTCGATACACATGAATTAAAATAATTCAAAATCAAATAGTTATCTTTATTGATAATGGAAGCTCTGAAATTTCGGGGCTTTTTTTATGTCTAAAATGGTTTGCTATTGACATTTGTAAATATTTAATGTAGCTTTGCTTAAGATAAATAATTTACAAATGTTAATCCAAGAACGACTTCAGTTAATTCTTAAAATGCACAATTTGACGCCTTCAGCTTTTGCTGATAAACTTGGTGTGCAGCGATCAAATGTGAGTCATGTAATTTCCGGACGAAACAAGCCTAGTCTCGATTTCTTGGAGAAGATTATTCTTAATTTTCCACGTGTGAACGCGCATTGGCTGTTGACAGGACAAATGTCTACAAGTCCAGATGTGAAGCTAGAGACAAAGAAAGTGGAAGAGGATGTTGTGGAGCGCGAAGCTGTATTAGAATCTAACAATGATTCAATCGTGAAGATTGTTGAGTTTTACCAAGATGGAACGTTTAAAGAATATTTACCGAAGTAAAGAGCTTAATAAGCAATTGTTCCAGATCCAATCAATTCATCACCAATATACCACGCTGCAAATTGTCCAGGAGTGATTCCTTTCTCTTTTTCTGGAAATAAAATATACAAACCGTCTTCTTTTTGAATCAACGTGGCTTGTTTTAACGGTTGACGATAACGAATTCGAACTAAACATTCGAGTTGTTCTTCTGTATTTAATTTATACTTTAAGTTAATCCAATGAACTTCTTGATTATGAATCTTTAAAGCATATTTATTTAATCCATTGTGTTCGTCTGTTTGGCCAGAAAAAACGAGATTGTTTACTGTGTCAATCCCGATGACAAACGATGGAAGAGGTCTTCCTCCGATATGCAAGCCTTTTCTTTGTCCAACTGTGTAATAGTGTGCTCCTTGATGTTCGGCTACTTTTTTACCCATATCAGCGGTGTAGTGGAACTCGCAAGCTAATTGTTGGACGTTTTCTAGTGTTGGAGCAATTGAATTGTAAGCATCGTAAAGTGCCAAATCATTCGGTAATTCAATCACGTCTCCTTTTTTGGCGGCTAATTTTTGCTGTAAGAACTGTGGGAGACTGATTTTTCCGACAAAACAAAGTCCTTGTGAATCTTTCTTTTCGGCGGTTACCAAGCCCATTTCTTTCGCTATTTCACGTACTTCGGGTTTTAATAATTCACCAATAGGAAATAATGCTTTGCTTAATTGTTCTTGATTTAATTGGCATAGGAAGTAAGATTGATCCTTGTTTGGATCTTTTCCTGCCAATAATCCAACTGTTCCGTCTTCATGGTCAATTCTTCGGCAATAATGACCTGTAGCGACGTAATCAGCGCCTAATTCCATTGCTGCCTTCAAGAAAACATCAAACTTAATCTCGCGGTTACAAAGTACATCTGGGTTTGGTGTTCGTCCAGCTTCGTATTCGTTGAACATATAGTCGACGATACGTTCTTTGTATTCTTTGCTTAAATCAATTACTTGAAACGGAATTCCAAGTTGTTGTGCGATCAATAATGCGTCGTTCGAATCATCAATCCACGGGCAATCATCAGATAAAGTAACGCTTTCATCATGCCAGTTACGCATAAACATACCGATTACTTCATAGCCTTGTTGGATCAGTAAATGTGCTGCTACACTTGAATCAACTCCGCCTGAAAGCCCTACAACAACTCTTTTATTCATGCTGCAAAATTACAATAAACTTAGAAAGTGAGAGTTTAAACAAGTTAGGAATTTAAAAGATTACAAAAGTAAAATCAATCAGTATACAAAAGTGAATTATAATAATGTACAAATGTAAATAGTAAGTATTAACACTTTATAACACTTTTGAATAAACTGCTTTGGAATCTTTTTTGCTACATTCGTTAACGATGATAAATAAACTATTAATAAGTTCATTCATTGCTGGAAGTTCATTCTTGAGTCTCGGGCAATCGTGTGATAAAGTCCTTTTTACCGGAAAGGTTATCGATTCAGCGCAAACACAAAGTTTTTATAATTTAATGTTGGTGAATCGTCGCACGGGTCAAGGTGTTTTTGGGCAACCAAACGGGACATTCTCTATTTATGTCAATAATGGCGATACGGTTGCGCTTTCGGTGAAAAATTACCTTTTGATAAAAACGGTTGTTGTGGCTGATTCGAATTGCCAATACAAGCATACGTATTATTTGGAACGTAAATTCAGTGAATTGCCTGAGGTTTCTGTTCGACCATTGAAATCGTTGGAGCAAATCAAGGAAGAACGTCAGGAATTGGCGTTACGTGAAACACGCACTGTAACAGGTGTCGATATTTTTCAAAGTCCAATAACAGCTTTGTATCAAACGTTTTCTAAGAAAGAGCAAAATAAACGATGGATTGCAGAACAAGAATATCATGATGATCAGCGCCGCATTGTAAAAGAATTGCTTCGAAATTATGTTGCGTACGATATCATTGATTTAACGGAAGAGCAATTTGATCAATTTATTTCTTTCTTAAATATTAATGAGGATTTCTTGAAAACAGCCACTGAGATGGAGTTGATTACGTTTATTCAAGATAAATACGAGCATTTTAAGTTGACCGCGGATCTACAAACAATGGATGGTTTTAAATGGAGAAGCATGCTTGATTCTGATAAACGTGCTGCCATTCATGAATTATTAACGATGTATGTTACGAATAAAGCCTTTGATCTACCTAGTTCAGAGTTTGACCGCTTTATTGGTTTTATGAATTTAGATCAAGTGTTTTTAGTGAATGCGTCCGATGCAGATGTGTTCAATTATGTTCGGGCAAAATACATTGAATACATTGATTTTTATCATATTGATGTTCGTGCTTTAAAGTCTGGCTATAGCTTAACGGAAGCGGATAATGAAGATTGGCAATGGGATTTAAAGCATAAAAATAAAAAGGCTGCAACGGTAACTTTGCTGAGATTATACAATACACATAAGGTGATTCAATTGCCAGAAGATGAGTTTGATAAGTTTATAACCTTTATGAATCTTAAAGAATCGTTTATGTTGTCTGCCACGAATGATGAATTGATTCAATTTGTACGTGAGAAATATTACAACTATTTGAGCTTCTATAAAAAGTAGAGACAAAAAAAGGTGTTAAGCTAACTTAACACCTTTAAATGCGTTGAATCTTTTTTAAGGCTCAATTTTAATTGAAATTGTTGCAAAACCAGATGCGCCATTTTGGCAATCAACAATTTTTATTGCACCTTTTTTGTTTTGTTGCGTTCTGAAAATCTTAATATCGCCTATATTACTCGGGTCAACATTCATAAAATCTGAAATCGGAGTGTTTGATCCTAGCCAAGTTGTGAATCCTGAAACTGTTGTGATTGCGTCGAAGCCAGAAGCTGTATTGGAAGAATTTCCATCACCCAATGCTGTTTGATTAAAACTTGAGAATAGATCAATTCCCAATGTAGTTTTGTCCCAATACGAAATAGGGTAGCCAGAGACACCATCAAAAGCACCAATACTAATAAGCATAGGGTCGTTTGCATTTGCATTGCGAAGAACATAGACTAAATCAATTTCTAATTGATGCTGAAGTGCCTCTGAAACGGTATAAACACTTCCATTGTCTAAATCGATAAAACATGCTGGATTTGTTTGTGTATTGTTATAAGCCAAAGTGATTGTTGAAGTATAAGCATGAATTGGAACTTCTGTAGCTACAGGTTGAACTTCTTTTTTCTTACAGGAAAACATTACGAATGAAATTGCTGTAAACGTGATAAATGTGATTTTTTTCATGATTTTTTTATGTAAAGCACTTGATTTTTTTGGAGCCATTCTTATTCAATTAAGTAAAGTGTTGATTCAACTTAGTGAAATGCGAATTTTAATTTTTAACAATCTTTAAAGTATAAACATCTCCTTCAGTTTGAAGATTTAAAAAATAAACTCCTTGTTCTAATTGATTTAGGTTGAGTGTATTACTAGTGAAGGTTGTTTCATGTTGAACAAGTTGACCAGAAGTGTTTGTAATGCTATAAGAATCGATAGTTTTAGTTGATTCAATGGCTATTTCTGAGAAAAATGGATTTGGGGATAGCTTGATTTCATTCGGGTACAAGATTTCTGGTAATTGAAGCACATCAAATGTTGAGGCTCCACAACCATTTACAGACTTTAATCCATAGGTTGAATTATTGACAACATCATCTCCAAAAGCTGTCAAATTGCTCGCGCTAGAAGTAGCACTCATTTCTCTTTCGGATGAACAATCAAAGTTAAATGTCCAAGCAAGCCAGCCAATATTTCGAATACATGCTTCTGTTAAAATTGATGGGTAAATGGTCGTTAAGTCATACATGGCACATTCGTTAGAATTTGAACCATCCTGATTTGGTGCTATTTCACCAAAAACGAAACAAACATTGGCTGTAACGGCTTCATCTAATTTTGTTTGAATTTGATTCAGATTAGAAGCATATCCAGCCCAATAGGCATGTGCCGAGAATAGTAGATTATTATCAGGGTCAGCTGCAAGCATTTGAGGAGCGATGGATAATAATTCTGTTGAAGATTGTCCGCAGTCTGGTGCATCTATCATTATAGGTACATGTACACCTGCATTTCTTAAGTTTGCAATCGCTTGATTATAATTTGTTTCGAAGGTGTTTAATTCAGTTGACAGACTTCCGTTTCCCCATCGAACGTAATCAAATTCATTTGCCAGGTTAATGATCAAATATTCCTTATTGTTTTCTATTAAATCCAGTATAGCTGGACTTGTCCAGAAACTCATAACAGTTGAGTTGAAATATGCCCAATTATTGTCTTTGCAGGTTAAAAAATCATCATCATGAATACTCAAAATTGGGATCATCTTTTTTTGAATGCAATAAGAAATTATAGCATTTAAGTGACCATTTTCGACTATTGAATTGACCGTTCCTGGAACTCCACCTTGTGCAGGTATATCTCTCCAGTTTTGACCATTTGTGTACCATGGAATACGAATTGAATTGGCTCCAGTTAATGCAACTTCATCAATATATTGTTGATAGCCAGCGGGCGATGTTAGGTCTATATCACCTTGATTAATAATAGGGTAGTTGACGCCTCTTAAAATAATGGTTTGACCATTGGAAAGTGTTAAATTCTGTCCATTCGTTTTCAGTGTACTATTTTGTCCTGTAACGAAAAATGTGGCAAACAAATTAACTATTAATGCGAGTTTAGAAGTTGTTTTCATACTTAAAATTTAAAAATAATACCACCATTCAAGAAGGAATAACCGTAACCAGCTTCTGCATAAACCCCCAATTTTTCTTTTGTGAAATAACGTATGCCAACATGAGGTCCTCCGTAAAGTAAATAACCTCGATCTTTGCCGTAGCTTTTGAAATTTTGTCTAGGAAATAGAAATGAAGGTCCTGCTCCAAAATCGACACCGACATAAACATCTAAGTTTTTTGCAAAGTCTTTTTTAGTTAGATCATTAATGAGTTGAAGAAAATGAAAGTTACCAAACGCTCCAACTGGGATGTTGAAACTGTAAAAATGTTTTTCATAAAATAGAAAATCACCATAGAAGCCATTTTCCGGGTCCAAACAAAAATCAGCACCTATTGAAAA
>JBDKHH010000097.1:0-7966 GCA_039797785.1 Bacteroidota bacterium
GATCATTCATGTCGTTCAAGTCAAAATCACTTACAATTCCCAATAAGCATGGATCATCTGACACATCTTGTAATGCTGTAGGTACTAAACCAATTGTTGGAGGACAAGAATAAATTAACCAAGAAACACCAGGGTCGTAAACAGGTCCAGGAGGGCTGTTTGCAATTGCTGGGTCAGTCCAGTCATTATTTGTTTGAATATCAATTACATCACCATAACACAAAACGTAGTTATTATTACTTACTCCGATGATGTCTGCCGTGAAAGTGCCAATTTCAGCCGCACAACTGCAAGCTGCAGGTGACGTGAAGTTCATAATTTGAGTACAAGCTAAATCTGCTGTAAAATATACTTCAACTGTTGAGGCAGATCCGTCTGAAATAGCATTTGTAATATTGTAATTAAAGGTTGTTCCATTTACAAATGGCGGATTGAATGTCTGTGTATATGTTCCTGATGCATTTGTTACTTCAACAACTAATGTTCCTGTAGCAGGTGCATTAGAATATAGAACAGTACCAGTAACTGGGAATGTATTATTTGGTTGACAAGCACCAATATTCGCTGTAAAATTGTTAATCAAACAAGTTGAACAGTTATTGACAGTAACAGTGCTGGTTGCTGATGATGTACATGGGGCAGATCCAGAATTATGGGTAATTGTAAACGTACCAATTCCTGACGTTGCTGGGTTAAAAAGGCCTGTGGAAGATACTCCGGTTCCTGACCAAGTACCACCAGCTGTTACAGATGTCAATTGAAAAGGAGCATCAGTGTTACAGAAAGGTCCGGCCGGATTTATTGTGGCTGGAGGAGGTCCGGTTTGTGCTGCTGGTGAAGGACCTAAGTCAAGTGTAAATGTTGTTGAAGCGTTTGACCAATTTTCAACAACAATCATCAAAACGTCTCCAGCAGTAACCATTGGAGAAGGCACAGTTGAGCCGCAACCAAAGAAGGTTCCAATTTCGTTACACCCACCACTTGTCAATGCGTAATTACAAGAAATTTCATTGTTAACATCCTGGATTGAAGTGCAAGGATCAGCATTTGTAGGAATGTCAAAAATGGCAACATCAAGAAATCCAGTGCTAGCATCACCATCAATCAACATTTGTAAAGGACCACTTTGTGTTACGTATAATACAACATAAGCATAAGATAAACCAACAAAATCAAGACATGAACTAACAGGAGTTCCAGGTGTTGAGAATCCAAATGGTCCAGCTACACCAGACGTACAAATGGTTGTATTGGTGTTACATCCATTTCCAATTTGAATTGGTAATGAACAGGTTACATCTAAATCTGTACAAAGACCTGTATTGCTGCAATTGTATTCATCAACAAGCACACTGACAACACCTGTAAAAGTTGCTGTCCAAGTGATTGTTGATTGGGCTCCACAGCCATCATCATTGTAACCGATTACAGTGGCTCCGTTGTAAATTGTAATCTGAGTATCAAAGGCTGTATTGCCGCAAGTAGAGAATGTATATTCATTGCCAGCAACAACATTGACATTGATATATTGACCACCATTGATACATGATGTTGTAGATGTGCCAGGGCAAGGTGGTGTAACTGTTCCGATTAATGTATTATTTTGAGCGCATTGCGACTGCACTGATAAACTGTTAATAATGAATATTATAGTCAGCTTTAAAATTAAACTAATTTGTTTCATAGCTTTAAATTTGTTTAATTTCAAATTTCGTTGGATTATTTTGGATAATTTCCTTTTTTGATTCAGGTAACATCTCGAACTCACCTTGGTTCAAAACGATAATTGGACGCTTTGGTGAATCAATGTCTTCAAAAATAAAGTAAGCTATCGAAGTAGAAATTTTTTCTTTTTGAATGATTTGCTTCTCAAAATCTAAAACTCTTTGTTTAGCATTCAGAATGGTTATGTTTTCCAAAGAATCACTAGGATTTAGAGTAGAGATTCTATTTTCAATTATAGTAATCTTGCCTTTGAGATTATCAATTGCCTGTAAATTAAGCAAGTAGTTTTCAATAATTTGTTCACCAGAAATAGTTTTTTCTTGCGAAAACGTTAGCATTGGTAGTATAAAAAACACCAATAGAAATAATTTATTCATTTGTTTTTGGTTTGGAGAGAATGAAATTAATTTTTTTTGATTTTTCCCTCATTCTGTGGTGAGGTGGATTGTGGTTTTACCACTCTTTTTTCAATTCGTTTAATATTTGATACCTGCTCATACTTTACGTTTGAGTTTGGCTCGGATTTTTTTTTGTTTTTCACAACATCTTGTCCAAAGGATAGAAAAGACAAAACAAAAAAACAGAGAAATAGAGAGTTTTTCATAATAGTCGTGGTTCAATAATTTTCTAGTTTGACGTAAATATATTAAAAACGTTGCCGAAAAAATAAAATAGTTAGAAAAAAATTAGAAAAACGAATAAAATGTTATAAAAACAACATTCTTAAAATTAGACTTTTTAGCCTCTTTTATTCTGATAATTCATCAATATTCAGATCACCTCTAATTTGACGGAAACGCTTTCTAGCTTCTACCGAATATAAACTTCCCTTGAAATTGAAGAGTAAGGTTTTATAATATTCAGCAGCTTTTTCTTTGTCATTCAAATGATTTTCATAAATATCACCTAATTGAAACAAGGCATCGTCTGCCAAAATATCTTCACCGTTGTATTTTAAAAGTTCTTCTAAATAGGCAATAGCTTCAGTCCAATTACCTTGGTCTTGCTTGGCTTTTGATTTTCTAATTAGGATTTCATCACCTAAACTATGATAAGGATACGTTTTTATAATGCTATCATACAAAACAAACGCTTCTTCATAACGATGCTGCTCAACTAATAAATCAGCATTTGCAAACCAAGTCATTGCTTGATAATTACTGTCCAATCCAAAATTATCAGTGATTAAAATGGACAATTTTAAAGCATCATTTGCAATCAATTTAGAGGTTGATTCTTTTAAAACGCTTAATTGCGATTGTGCGAAATCAAACTCTCCATCATAATAAAATATACGTGCATTCTTAAACTTTGCTTCGTGACCAATTGGTTCGAATTTGAGATCGGTTTCAATTTGCATATAGAACAAGGATGCTTCCCAAATGTCGCCGTGCAATACATGAATATCTGCCAATTCCATTTTTAATTCACTTTTTTGCATATCAGTTAAACCAGAAATAGTCAACGCTTCTGTTAATGTTATGATTGAACTTGCTGCCTGGTTCGCATAAAAAGCTTGAATGTGACACATTTCAATAATCAGAGAAACTGATGAACGTTTCTTTCCGATGCGATCAATTGTAGTTTTGTATTCTAGAAGAGTTACATCCAATTCTTCTTTGGAATAATTTCGATTGGTTGTTACCTCTAGAAAACGTGTGTTTAACAAGGCCGTTTCTGCCTGATAATAATAAAGTTGGTCGGTGCCTAAATTCGTAACATATTTGAAGCACTTTCTAGCCGTTTCGTACTCTTTGTTTTCAACACAAATTCGACCCAAATCTAACACACGTCGACCTTGTTCGTTCAGTCTTTTGTCTAATGCTTGCATTTGGGTTAAGGCACCAGAGAAATTTCTTTTTTGGATGAAAAGCCAAACGAGCATTTCTGTATAAACTGATTCATCTGGTTTTTTTTGAATACGCTCCAATAAGGCAGCTTTCATCAAATCAAATTCTTTGGATTCCGTTGCGGAAAAATCTATTTGACGACTCAATAAACTTTGAATGGAACTGGCATAGCTCGAATGAAAATCCAATAAATCTAAATATTCGGCAATCATTTTCTCCTTCTGACCTGTTGCTCCATAGAGTTCGGCAAACTGAAAATGCAAAGGATAAGTTCCTTTTAGAAGTTTTCTACCTTTTTCAATGGTTAATAGAGCTAAATCATTTCTTCCTTTTCCTTTAAAGGCATTGTAAAGTGGGATAATTGAATTTGGATCAGCCTGTAAATCCTCAATTAAACTTGAATAGAGTTTTTGAGCTTTATCTGACTCATTATTTTCTTCGTAAAATTGACCGAGCATCACTTGATATTCTAAATCAAATCGATTCGCGTTACTTTGCTTTTTTAAAATCTTTTCAGCCTCTTTTTTGTCATTCGTTTGAATTAAACAATCGTAGTAGCGCAGAAAATTAAATTTCGATGGGTCCTTGTCGTAAAGTTTGACGTAATAAATCTTGGCTTTGTCAAAATCGCCTGATGAATAATAGTGTTGGGCCAATTGCATATCAGTATCACCTTGAGCTTTCAACGCAAAAGAAGATAAAACCAATAAGACAATCATCCAATAACGCATTTACTTATTCTGTTTAGATTGATTTAATTTTTTATTTGTTACTTCTATTGAGAAATCATACAGTTCCTGATGAAGCTTATGAAATGTTTTCATTGTTTTATTTTTTTCTTTCACGTATTCACCTAATATTTTACTTAACTGATTTACTTTTCCATTTTCAAAATCTACATATTCTTGGTATTTAGTGACATCACCATTACCGTTCTCTATATCAGTTTTCAAATTGGTTAAGGCTATGCGCTCTTCGGTTATTCCAGTTTGAACGGTTGTATAACTTCTACTTAAAGGCCCGAGACTTCTTCTCATAACCTTATAAGCATCCATTTTTTTGCCTAATTCCATGTCAATAGTATCCGAATAATAATTGTTTTTTATTCTTAATTCCACACCATTCGTTGCTATTCTTAAAGCAGCGATTGTATCAATTTCATTGGCCAACATCACCTTTTCGAGACTGTCCAATGATGTATTCATTTTAGCGATTTGTTCTAAATGTTTTTCGTTGTTTGAGCTTGAGCACGCATAGAGCGATAAACACGTCATTACTAAGAAAAAGTACTTCATGCCAATTTAATTTTTACTAAAAATACAATGAGAATAAGTAATAAAAAGCAATGTAGCGATTTATTAACGAAATTTTACAAAAAAGCCGCTACAAAATAGCGGCTAAATATTAGTTGATGATGTCAAAACCAGTGAATTTTCTCAGTGCTTCCGGTATCACAATTCCATCTGGAGTTTGGTGATTTTCCATTAACGCAGCAACTATTCTAGGAAGAGCTAATGCCGATCCATTCAGTGTATGACAAAGTTGATTTTTCTTGTCAGCATTTTTGAAACGCAATTTCAAACGATTCGCTTGGAATGTATCAAAGCGAGAACATGAACTTACTTCTAACCATTTATCTTGTGCAGCTGAATATACTTCAAAGTCATATGTCAAAGCTGAAGCAAATCCAGTATCACCACCACACAAACGAAGTATACGGTATTGTAAACCTAATTTCTCCAACAAATTTTTCACATGCTCCAACATTTCTTCTAATGCTTTCGCTGTGTTATCAGGATGCTCGATTCGTACAATTTCAACTTTATCAAATTGGTGTAAGCGATTTAATCCGCGTACATCTTTACCATACGATCCTGCTTCTCTTCGGAAACAAGGCGTGTAACCTGTCAATTTAATTGAGAAGTCGTCTGACGGCAAAATAACATCACGGTATATATTCGTCAATGGAACTTCAGCCGTTGGAATCATGTAAAAATCATCGACAGGCATGTAATACATTTGACCTTCTTTATCTGGTAATTGTCCTGTTCCGTATGCACTTGCTTCATTTACCATCAATGGTGGAATGAATTCTTCATAACCTGCTTTATCAGCTTCGTCTAAAAAGAAAGAAATCAATGCACGTTGTAATTTGGCACCTTTACCTCTGTAGAAAGGAAAACCTGCGCCAGTTACTTTAACACCAAGTTCAAAATCGATTAGATCATATTTCTTTGCCAAATCCCAATGAGGAAGTGGTTCGAAATCGTACGTTCTCTTTTCACCGAATTCATAAACGGTTTCGTTGTCCAATTCATTTTTTCCAGCTGGAACTAATTCGTTAGGAACATTCGGAATTGTATAAAGCAATTGTGTAATTTCCTTTTCGTACTCATCCACTTTTGCTTTCAAGTCAGTTTCGTTTGCTTTCAAGTCAGCAGTTTTTGCTTTAGCAGCATTTGCTTCATCTTGTTTGCCTTGCTTGAATAAATCACCAATCTCTTTCGCTAAGTTGTTTAACTCTGCCGAAATGGATTCCAAAGAAGTTTTCGCTGATCTCCAATTGGCGTCAGCAGCTAAGATTTGATCCAACGTTTCTGTTACGTCAAGATTTCGTTTCTTAAGCCCTTCGATAATGGCTTCTTTTTCTGTTCGAATGCGGGTGATTTCAAGCATCTTTACTATGTTTTTATGTGTGCGAATTTAATAATTAAATGGGATTACACTTTGCAAGCGAGCCATTTATTTCTTCCTTTTTTACTTGTATCAATGAAAAAAGGAAAGTAGGTGCATAAAAAAAGCGAGTCACGTTAATTCGAGACTCGCTTTTTAAAATTGTATATCAATTCTTATGCTTCAGCAGTCTCAAATGGAACTACCGATACAAACGAACGATTATCTTTTTTCTTACGGAATGCAACTTGACCGTCAACCAAAGCATATAATGTGTGGTCTTTTCCAATACCAACATTTTCTCCTGGGTGATGTTGAGTTCCTCTTTGACGAATGATGATGTTTCCTGCAATTGCAGCTTGACCACCAAAAATCTTAACTCCTAGTCTCTTACTATGTGACTCACGACCGTTTTTCGAACTACCGACTCCTTTTTTATGTGCCATTGTTTCTAAATTTTAACTCCAATTAGATTGGAAAGTTCTTATTAAGCTTTAATGTCTTTAATGGTAATCGAAGTAAAACTTTGACGATGTCCATTTTTCTTTTTGTAACCTTTTCTTCTTTTCTTTCTGAAAACGATTACTTTATCACCTTTAACGTGATCCAATACTTCTGCAGTTACCGAAGCACCTGCTATAGCTGGGGCGCCAACATTGATCTTTCCACCGTTGTCAACCAAAAGAACGCGATCGAATTCGATTTTTGCTCCTTTTTCTGCTGCCAATCTGTGTACAAAGATTTTTTGGTCTTTTTGCACTTTAAACTGCTGCCCTGCTATCTCTACAATTGCGTACATATAGCTTGTTTTAAATTATTTTTCCTAAAATTCGGACGACAAAGATAGATAAAAAAGTTTATAACACAAGTGTGTTGAGATTATTTTGCTGGAAAAAATCGATCTTTTACCTGTGGCCAGTAGTTCGCAATGAAAACCCCACTCAAAACAATTACCATTGATCCGACTTGTCCCCAACCAATTTTTTCACCATAACTGATACCGAAAAGTACTGCAACAATAGGAATAAAGTAAGTTACACTGCTTGCGAATAAGGCGGAAGAAGTACTAATTAATTGATTAAATAGTATTACTGCTAAAGCCGTTCCTACAATGGCAAGAATGGAAATGTATCCCAAACCTTCCCAAGCATTTGGGTTTTCTTGAAGTGTTTTTAATGTTCCAAACTGAAAATTTGCAAAAATGGAAGGTAACAAAATGATTAAAAACGCCAAAGAGGTGATTTCAAATGATTTAAATTCTTGCAACTTGTATTTTATAGTTGTTAAGCTGATTGCATAGAATAAAGTTGCTAATACAATCGCAAGAATGTGATACCAGGTCCCAGTCATCGACAAGCTTTTTCCAGCAATCATCAATAAGACAATTCCAACTGAGCCGATTGCTACACCAATTAATTGAATCGGTGTCAATCGGATTTTATAGATGAAAAAGCCGATTAGAATCGTGAAAATTGGCGTAAAACTGTTAAGCATCCCTGCGAAACCAGAAGACAAACCCGTTTCAGCGTAGGTGAATAAAAAAGCTGGGAAAAAATTACCGCTTAATCCAACTGCTCCTAGAAGTAAGAACTGTTTAAATGTTTTGATTTTTCGAACTGCACGAAGTGCAAATGGCAAAAGTACACACCCAGCAATCAGCATGCGAAGCGCTCCAACTTGCGTATCAGAAAAAATTGCAGAACCATCATCTGCAAACA
>JBDKHH010000098.1:0-8796 GCA_039797785.1 Bacteroidota bacterium
TATACAGGACATACACTCGCTGCTTCAGGAGCATTGGAAGCCGTTTTTTCTTTGTTGAGTATGGTGAACAATGAACTGTATCCAAGTTTACGCTGTTCAACACCCATTGAAGAATTTAATATTCCACCGATTGTGACGTATCAGCAGGCAGAATTGAAGAATGTTTTATCCAATTCATTTGGTTTTGGTGGAAATTGTACCTCTTTAATCTTTTCGAAATGTTTCTAAAAGATGCCTTTGCCATATCGCCCCAGAAAACATTCAATTCAACCTTTGAAGACGGAGATTTTGTTGTACACGAATCAAAAACTTTCAAGGTAATTGATGCTGATTATGCCGAGTTTATTCCGCCTAGTCTTTTGAGACGCATGGGAAAAGCTGTAAAAATGGGAATTGGTGCTGCTTTGCCGTTGATGAAAAGAAATGCAAAAACGGACGGAATTATTATTGGAACAGCGAATGGTGGACTCGAGAATTGTATCAATTTTCTAAACCAGATTGTTGATTATAATGAAGGAATGTTGACACCAACTCATTTTGTACAAAGTACGCCAAATGCACTTGCTGGACAATTGGCCTTAATGGATGACAATCCTGGATACAATGTGACACATGTGAATGGATCTCTTTCATTTGAAAATGCGCTGGTAGATGCAGAATTGTTTTTTAGTGAACAAGGAAAACCATCGAGTTTGTTAGTTGGCGCAGTTGAAGAAATTTCAGATTACAATTACAATATTGATTTACAAGCGGGTCGCTATAAAAAAGAACAATTGAGCAATCAAGATTTGCTAAACAGTTCAACGGACGGTTCTGTCTGCGGCGAAGGGGCAAGTATGTTCATTGTAGCTAGTTCACCTGAAGACGCTTATGCAGAAATTTGTGGTGTAGAGCAATTGACGTATCCAAGTGAACATGAACTTAGTGAAAGAATCGCTTCACTTTTAGCCAAAAATAAGTTAAATGTCGAGGATGTGGATGCTCTTGTCTTAGGAAAAAGTGGGGATGGAAGATACGATGGTTGGTATGACCACATTACCCAACTATTCCCGAATGCTGAATTCACGTATTACAAGAATTTTGTTGGAGAGTATCGTACTTCTTCAGCTTTTGGAATGTATTTAGCTTCAGAATTACTTCGAAATAAACTTGTGAATCACCCAGAGTTAATGGGAAACATTTCTAAACAGCCTAAAACGGTTCTTCTTTACAATCAATTTGATGGTGTACGACACGGATTGATCCTGCTAAAAAACAAACGACTTTCTTGAATTAATTATAATGAAATTTCAGGTAACCTTCCGTGATTAAAGGATAGAGTTCCACCCCGTCATTGTATAAATCCAACTCAAAGTTCGCTTCAATTATTTTATTGATCGTGTCATTAGAAATTACCGTAAAAGTGCCATTTCCTGGACCATAATAATTTGAATCAATATCCAAGTGATATAAAATGAAATCCGCAGATTCACCATCTACAATTTGATAGGTGCCTGGTGTAATATCTCTTCGGACAGTTCCCGCGTATGAATTGAATTGAACCTGTTGAGTAGGATTAAGATAGGATTCGAAATAAATTGTGTTTTCATCAACTAATGTAAGGTACAACGCGTTTGAGGAAAAAGGAAAGCCATCTTTTTTAAGTGAAAAATTATTTAGACTTCCAGTGGGTGTTTTTGTTTCTGTCTCTTTTTTACACGAAAATAAAACAGGTAGCAAAAGTAGGATTATGTAAAGGGTACGTTTCATTTTTTCTTTTAAAGGTAAAATAAATAGTGTTACAAACAAAATTTTAATAGTTGAGAAGAAGGTGCATCTGTTTAGTATTGAGGCTTTTCATACTGGTATTTCAGACGTAATAGCAGAATTGACTGCGGAAAACGCAAAAAAAAAGACTCTCTTTCGAAGGTCTTTTTTTTATGCACTTGAAAGTCTTACAGTTTAAGCGTTAAGCGTACAAGGAAGTTTCTACCCGCTTGTGGATAGTAAAAATTCTCCGTAATATACTTTCCACCATAAATATAGCCCCAGGTATAACCATTGTTTTCATACATGTAGTTGAACAGGTTATTCGTTAAAACACCAATTTTGATTTCCTTGAACAGTACATCTTTGATGGTATAATTGATGGAAAGATTTGTCAAATAATAGGCATCTATTTTTCTAGTATCGTTTGATGTGTTGTCTAAAAATTGTTGGCCGACGTATTTTGATAATACCGTAATATCTAGGTTTTTAATCGGAACATACGATAATCCTAATGTTGCAATTGTTGAAGGTGAAAAAGCAATATCCGTGTTTGTATGAACGATTAAATCTTGTGTATACGTGTCATAATTGTCAACGTATTCATTGAATTCACTGATTTTGTTTTGACTTAAGGTTAAATTTCCAGTGATACTCAAATTGCGAAAAAGCATATAACCTGCTTCTAACTCAATTCCAGCACGATAGGATTTTGCAACATTTGTACGATTGTAAGCTCCTACATCGTTGATTTCGCCTGTTAAAATCAATTGATTTTTGTAATTCATCCAATAGAAATTGGCATTGGTGAACAGCTTTTTACCACGGTAACGGTGACCAGCTTCAATGTTTTGCAATTGCTCTGGTTTTGGTCGACTGGTTGCCGAACTTTGAATAAAATCATCTCTTACAGGTTCACGATTCGCCATGCTGAAAGATGCGTATACGTTGTTTTTCGTATTGAAATCATACATTATTCCCGCCTTTGGATTGAAAAATGTAAACTTAACTTCTTGTTGCAAAGGAATAATGTTTCCACCATTTTGGTCATACCCTAAATACGAATAATCGATTGTGCGAACCTGTAAATCAGCAAATACGTTCAATCTTCTGTACTGGTAATTGGCTTTTAAGTAAGCATTTGCTTCGAATTTGCTCGCGTCGTTATCGTAATAACGTTGATTTATTTCACTTTGAGATGCTGTTCGTGCCCAAATAACTTCTCCGAAATGTGATCCGTCGTAATGGTTTGCACCACCACCGAAAATGACCTTAATGTTTTTCTGATTGGAATAATTAAGGGAGAAAATTCCACCATAAAATTGATTGTCCAACCATCTTCTGCGAATCAAATCAGTACGTGTGATTGTATCGCCACCATTCGTGAAAACAGTGTCTAAACCATAGGTTTCAAAGTCTTGATTGCGCTTGTACTGTTCGTAATAGCCACGACCTTTGGTGTAATGTCCAGCGGCATTTACCGTAAATTTCGATGAAAAAGTGTGTGTAAAATGCAATTGGTAATGATCTTGTTGGTAATTGTCTTCCTCTTGATCGTACGTGTAATAATTGTATTTGCGCGGATCAGAATTGAACAAATTAATGGAATCCTGAGCAGTTACATACGTTGAACCCAAATTGTTATAGTAATGGTTCAACAAACTATCATAATTTCCATTCAATTTTGCTTCTGGAATCCCGTTCCAAGCTTGATAGGTTTCTTCTTTACCACTGAAAACATTCGCCTTAATCAAGGTTTTTTCGCCTACATACGCACCAGAAAGATAGAAGGACTTCAAATTGGCTGATGCACGATCAACATATCCGTTTGACGTGATTCTAGAAAGGCGTGCGTCAACAGTGAATTTATTGTTGATTAAGCCGGAACCAACTTTCACCGTGTTACGAAGTGTAGAAAAAGAACCAATCGAATTGTCTAATTCGGCATATGCAACTTTTTGAATATTGTCTGATTTTATATTGATACTCGAGCCAAAAGAAGCTGCACCGTTTGTTGATGTTCCAACGCCACGTTGAACTTGAATATTATCAGTGGATGAAGCGAAATCTGGCATATTTACCCAATAAACACCGTGCGATTCGGCATCATTCAAGGGAATTCCATTCACTGTGACGTTTGTGCGCGTTGGATCAACTCCACGAATACGAATTCCCGTGTAACCAATTCCTCCACCAGCATCCGATGTCACGACAGTTGAGGGTGTCGACTCCAACAAATAAGGCAAATCTTGTCCAAAATTCTTCGCTTGAATTTGTTTGGAGGTTAAATTCGTAAACGTAGTAGGTGTTTTATCATTGGCACGAACGGCTACAACTTGTACCTCTTCAATCATGATCGTTGACCGTTTCATGTACACATCCAATACTACATCTTTATCAACACGCGCATTTTGTGTTTGTGTTTCAAAGCCGCTTTTTGTAAATTTTACGGTGTAGGATTGTGAAGGAATAGTTGAAAAATTGTAGAAGCCATCTTTGTCGGATGTTGCGCCTAAATAGGTTTCTTCTAATTGAATTTTTACATCTGGAAGCGGTGCACCTTCTGCATCATAGACGCGACCAGTCAGTTTGAATTGTGCGTTTGCAGAAAGGCTCAAGCCCAGGGCAAACAGTGAAATGATGTGTGAAAGTCTTGTTTTCATTTTATAAAAAAATTTAACAAGAACAAGGGGCTAATTCTCTGAATATGAATAATTAGCAATTAATAAATAAAGTATCATCTTCCCTACGCAGGCATTATCCTGACAGGTTCAATGGGTATAATCTCAGCCCCGAAATTCATCGTGGCACCCCTTAGAGATGGGACAAAGTTATACAGGAAATTTGTATGAAATGAATTAAAAGTGATTTTTTTCAAGAACGTTTTTACAAATGCTAAGACGATTGGGTAAATCTCCTTCAACGATCGTAAAGGGTAAGTTGTGTTCAATCAATGACTTGTGGTATAAATCAAACAATTGTTCACGTTGTTCTGGATGTTCGCGCAAAGGATCTTCTTCCCACGGAATATCTGGTCGACACAAAAAATAGTGATCAAATTGTTGTTCTTGAAAGGCATTTTCGATGAAACTACTGCAATTCCCGTACTTGAATTCAGACCAAATTTTGAGAACAAGCATCTCTGTGTCGCAAAAATGTATGTTTTCGGTACTAGCTTGTTGCCACATCGCAAGTTGTCCTTTTGCAATTTCGTCAATATCCGATTGAGCATACTGACCATCTCTTTTTTCTAAATATTCACGTGCAAATTCAGGACTCCAAGATGTTTGATAATAATCAGCTAGCACATTGGTTAACGTTGATTTACCAGAAGATTCTGGACCTGTTATGGCAAACCTTTTCATGGCAACTTATCAATTAGCGTTTTGTCCAAGTTGAATTGTCTCTTCCAAGAAAAATAGCCAAAGATGGCAATAAGGGTATATAGAATGAATAAAACAGATGTCATGTACAATCCTCGTGATGCGAATAAATACACAGAAAATGCGTCAATGATAATCCAATAAATCCAGTTTTCGAGCACTTTTTTAGCCACCATAAAAGTTGCCATTAAACTAAAGATAGTTGTAAAAGCATCAAGATACGGATTTGCTTGATTTGAATATTGGTCAAATATATAGCCAAAAAGCAGCATCAAAGCACCACTAATCAAGATGTTGTAAATATGGTATTTGAGTGGCCATTGTATCACCGTAACATCCTTGGTGTCATCGTCGGAAGTCCACATGAACCAACCATAAATTGCCATTCCAAAATAAAATACTTGTAAAATGGATTCAAGGTACAAACGATTGCTATAGCATAAATAAATGTACAAAACAGAACTGAGCGCTGCAAAAATCCACGCTGCAAGCACTTTGTAGGTGATTAAAATAACATATAATAAACTACTTGCCACAGCAAGCCATTCCCAAATACTCGTTTGTAGAATTGAATTGTAGATATTATTTAGAATGCTATTCATGCGGTACAAAGTTCATTAAATAATTCAACTGAAAAACGAAAAATAAATTGTGTTTATACGATTTAACATTTTTCAACGTTCGGGTATTAACAAGATTGTGTAACCGAATGTTGCATAAACGTTCTGAAAGTCATAGTTTTGCAGTCTAATTTTAATCACTCAAAAATGAAATTTCTCCTTTCTTTCTTGTTAGTGTTTTCGACATTGTCGATTAGTGCTAATGATTCAGTGACTGTTTCTCCAGCAAGTTCCACTGAAACTGTTTCTTCTTTTCACATCGATAAAAAGAAACAACGACGTCACAAACGCAAAAACAGAAAACGCAGAAAAGCTTGTCATAACTGGGCAAGAAGAAGTTATGCGGGTTAAGTAAAATATTCTCATTCAATGGAAGGCGGGCAGTGCTCGCCTTTTTTTTGTATCTTAGCCAATATGAAATTCACAGAGTTAGCCCTCAATGAGCAATTGTTAGAAGCCATTTCGCATATGGGATTTGTAACAGCGACGCCTATTCAACAATTGGCAATACCCAAAGTACTTGAAAATAAAGATTTGATTGCGTGTGCTCAAACAGGCACAGGTAAAACTGCAGCATTTATTCTCCCAATTCTTAATAAATTAACAGGAAAAGAAGATCTTTCAATAGATACCTTGATCATTGTTCCAACGCGAGAATTGGCGGTTCAAATTGAACAAGAAATTCAAGGGTTGTCGTATTTTGTTTCAGTTGGTTCCAAAGCAATTTATGGTGGAGGAAGTGGTAAAGATTGGGACGAACAAAAAGAAGCATTAACCGAAGGAATGGACATTATTGTAGCCACTCCTGGAAAATTATTATCGCATATTCAGCAAGGATATGTTGATTTCTCAAAAGTGAAGCATTTGGTGTTGGATGAAGCGGACAAAATGCTCGATATGGGTTTTGCAGATGATTTGGTTACGATCATTTCTAAATTGCCAAAAGAACGTCAAACACTCATGTTCAGTGCAACAATGCCAACCAAAATCAGAGATTTAGCAAAGAAAATTTTGAAGGATCCTGAAGAAATTACCTTGTCTATTTCGAAACCAGCAGCAGGAGTGAAGCAGTTGGTTTATTTGACGTATGACAATCAAAAAATTCCTTTAATCAAGGATATTTTAAAGGAACGAACGGAATATACAAGTATTATTATTTTTACTTCATCGAAGAGTAAAGTGAACGAAATTGTGCATGCTTTGCGTAAAAATGGATTTCCATCACAAGGCGTTTCTTCGAATTTAGATCAAGAACAACGCGAGGAAATTTTACGTGGATTCCGCTCAAAACGTATTCGAATCATTGTTGCAACGGATGTTATGAGTCGTGGAATTGACATCAAAGAAATTAACTTGGTGATCAATTACGATACGCCGTTCGATGCAGAAGATTACGTTCACCGTGTTGGTAGAACAGCGCGCGCAAATACAAAAGGGGAAGCAATTACCTTGGTGAATGAAAAAGACATGCGTAAATTGGCACAAATTCAACGATTGATTGAAGCTGAAATTCCACAAGTGGCTTTACCAGAAGAATTAGGTGCTGGACCTGAATACATCGTTCAAGCAAAACCAGGAAAGAAAAAGCCATTCAA
Organism: Bacteroidota bacterium; assembly: GCA_039797785.1. Lineage (GTDB taxonomy): Bacteria > Bacteroidota > Bacteroidia > Flavobacteriales_D > Crocinitomicaceae > M0103. Next base: position 7,345 of record JBDKHH010000098.1, read on the forward strand.
ACGTAAATTCAATAATTCGAAACCCAAAACTAGTTAAGACTAAAATTGTGTAAGTATTTTTAAAATACTGACCTATCTCATTGTTTGAAGTGGTGCATTCCGTAATTTTGTAGCATGAATCGTATTATATTTCTTGTTCTATTTTCAATTGCAGGTGTGACGTTCACGTATTTTATGACACGTCCAAAACCAGAAACCGAATCCTTGCCAATTATCAATCCGATTGATGTGCCAGAAGACATGGTCGATCCTGAATTGTTGCGAGTTGGATATGGTCACACAATTGGAAAATTTTCCTTTAAAAATCAGAACAATAAAACGATTACGCAAGAAGATGTTCGCGGTAAAGTATATGTTGTTGAGTACTTTTTTACTACTTGTAAAACGATTTGCCCGCGCATGAATGCTCAAATGCAACGAGTTCATGAGAAATTCAGAAAGAATGACGATGTTAAAATATTGAGTTTTAGTGTGGATCCAGAAACGGACACTGTTGAACAATTGAAGCGCTATGCTGATGCACACAATTCGAAAGGAAATCAGTGGAATTTCTTAACAGGAAAACGAGATGATATTTATGAATTGGCGCGTACTTCCTTCTTTACATTAAAGCCAACGGAGGCTGAAAATCAAGGAGATGTTGGAAGTGATTTTATTCACACGAATAACTTTGTTCTTGTAGATAAATTGATGAGAATACGTGGTTATTATGATGGCACCAATCCAAAAGATGTCGATAAAATGATGCGCGATATGGAGTTATTGCTAAAAGAAGAGTAATAACTGTTGTTATCATTTAGAGCCATCTAGCTTTTTTCCTTTTTTTACGTTTGTGTTTTTTGCTTGTATCGTTTGTGGGTAAAGCATATTGTTCTGCTGAATCAATAACTTCATAATTTGTAGATTCATTGGGTTCATTCGTTGCAAAATGTCCTTCTACCAGTTTTCCATTTTGATCAATGACACAAAATTGTTGCTCGTAATTTAAACGAATCAAGCCTTTCTTTGGATAGTCTTTGTAAATCTGGTCATAGAAAGGTTCAATTATTATTTTTCCATTCATATCCATGATCCCAATTTTCTTTTCGTCGTGCGCCCATTGATTGTTTTGGACACGAAAATGCATATTGGCATAGAATGGAATTAATCCGTTAATTGGTTCTTCAAATCCACCGAAAATCGTATCGGCAATCATTTTTCCAGTACGCGAATACAAACCCCAAGTTCCTGAATGTCGTCCAACTTGAAGTAGTGTTGAATCGCGCCCCAATTCATACATATAGGCATAAATCGGCGGAATAAGCGTTCTTCCAAGTGTATCCATCAATCCGGCTCCTTTGCTTGAATAAACTTCGAACGTATTATACTTTAAATCTTTGATGTTTGCATACATCATAGGAATGATTGGTTGTCCATTCCAGTTCACTACACCAAAGCATTTTCCATAAGGAT
>JBDKHH010000099.1:0-7980 GCA_039797785.1 Bacteroidota bacterium
AAAGTTAAATTATTAATCGTCAACATGGTGAATGTTGGAAAACCTATAGCCGCGTTGTGTGTGAGTCCAATCGTTGTAGCAAAAGCGCTGGAAGGCTCAACCGTTCACGCTCAATTGACAATCGGAACAGATGTCGCTGCATCACCCTACGACATCAAAGGATTCTCTAATGGTCTTGAGTCTCTTGGCGCAACAACTTCTATGAAAATGATTGACGAAATCGAAATTGATAAAGAAAATAAAATCATTACTGCACCGTGCTACATGATGGAGGCTTCAATTGTTGAAGTTCGCAAGAACATTCGCAAAGCCATTGAAACGATTCGCGACATGGTTGAATAACCTAAACAATATAAAGAATGAAAAGCCCTGCATATGCGGGGCTTTTTTTGTGGAAACACCCATAATAACTCCTTCTTATTTTTCAAATTTTAAAATTGAATGAAGAGGTTATTAACAACTACTTTCTTTTTGTTGGAAATTTTAGACCTAAAAACCACCTCAGTCCAAATTCTTCCTTTAATTTTGCAGTTCAAAACATAGCGTTAGCTGTAAAAATGAACGTATGAACGTATTTGGCAAACACGGTAACAATGCCGATTTAAAAGCCTCTTTAGGATTGTATAACCTAGGGACGCAATTTTGGAATTTGAGTCCAGCAGAATTAGTTGAAGATACTATCTTGAACGGTGATGGAACATTAACAGACACTGGTGCTCTAGCAATCGAAACTGGTGAATTCACAGGACGTTCTCCAAAAGACCGTTTCGTTGTGTGTGACGAGAAAACAGAAAATTCTGTTTGGTGGGGTGATATTAACATCAAATTTACAACGGAGCAATTCGATGCGTTGTACAACCGCGTTAGTGCATATTTGAATGGTCGTGATGTGTATGTTCGTGATGCTTATGCATGTGCGGATCCTGAACACAGAATGAACATTCGTGTTGTAAATGAAGTTTCTTGGGGAAATATGTTTGCTTACAACATGTTTTTGCGTCCAACCGATGCTGAATTAGAAAACTTTTTACCTGAATGGCATATTGTATGTGCTCCAGGATTCAAAGCTGATCCAGAAATTGATGGAACGCGTCAACACAACTTTGCAATTTTAAACTTCACAAAGAAAATCATCTTAATTGGTGGAACAGGTTATACTGGTGAGATTAAAAAAGGAATTTTCTCTGTTTTGAACTATGTTTTACCGCACGAAAGAAACGTTCTTTCAATGCACTGTTCAGCAAACATCGGTAACGAAGATCACGATACAGCTATTTTCTTCGGATTATCAGGAACAGGAAAAACAACTTTATCATCTGACGAAAACCGTCGTTTGATTGGTGACGATGAGCACGGTTGGGCTGACAAAACTGTCTTCAACTTCGAAGGTGGATGTTATGCAAAAACAATCGATTTATCTCGCGAGAAAGAGCCTCAAATCTATGATGCAATTCGTTTCGGAGCGATTTTAGAAAACATTGGCTTTGAAGAAGGAACATCAACTCCTGATTATACGGATAACACAATTACTGAAAATACACGTGTTTCGTATCCAATTCATTTCATTGACAACATTGCAACACCTTCAATTGGTAATGCTCCAAAGAATATTTTCTTCTTAACAGCTGATGCGTTTGGTGTTATTCCTCCAATTTCTCGTTTGACAAAAGAACAAGCGATGTATCACTTCATGTCTGGTTATACTGCAAAAGTTGCTGGAACTGAAGTTGGAATTACTGAACCAACAACAACATTCTCTGCTTGTTTCGGAGCAGCCTTCTTACCACTTCACCCAGCGAAATACGCGAAATTATTAGGGGAGAAATTAGAAGGAACAGATATTAAAGTTTGGTTGATCAATACAGGTTGGACAGGTGGTTCTTATGGCGTTGGAAGTCGCATGAAATTATCGTACACACGTGCAATGATTACAGCTGCATTGACTGGAAAATTAGACAATGTTGCATACGAAAACTTGCCAATTTTTGATTTAGCGGTTCCAACTGAATGTGAAAACGTTCCAACTGAAATCTTGAACCCTCGCGGAACTTGGGCTGATAAAACTGCTTACGATGAAACAGCAAACAGCTTAGCAAGTAAATTCGTTAAAAACTTCGAGAAATTCGCGGCTGAAACAAGCCCTGAGATTTTAGCTGCTGCACCGAAAGTGATGGCATAAGTTTACAATCCATTTATATAGAAATCCCTAGTCATTCGTAGATTAGGGATTTTTTTTTGTGTAAACAAAAATGGGGTTCAAGAACGAACTTGAACCCCACTTTTATTTGAATAGTACTTTGCTATTTTCGAATCTTTGTTACTTTAAATTCTGTTCGTCGGTTCTTTTGATGTTCTTCTTCTGAACATGGCACATCATTTTTACAACCATTAACGAGTACTCTTTCTCCATAACCTTTGTACGTTAAACGCGTAGGATCAACTCCTTGTGAGATTAAATATTTCACTGCTGCCATTGCTCTTTTATCAGACAAAATTAAGTTGTATTGATCAATACCTCGTGTATCAGTGTGGGAACCCATTTCAATTTCAATGGTTGGATTATCATTCAGGATTCTCACCAATTTATCTAATTCAATAGCGGCATCTGCTCGAATTTCCCACTTGTCAAAATCATAATAAATATTCTCAAGCACAATTGGTTTGTCTATTACAATTGGTTCCACTTCAAAATCGGCAAAGAAATCTTCAGAATACTTTAATCCCATTGTTGAGATTTTATCCGTTTTTGAGAAACAACCAAATTTAGTGCAATACAAATCGTAGTTTGCTTCAGGCGCCAATTTCAATTTAAAGTTTCCTTCTGCATCACTCGTCATGCTTGTTACTTGACCGGTTAAGGTATTTGTTACCTCAACAGTCACTCCAGCAACAGGGATTTTAGATCCTTTTTCACGAGCAATTCCCAACAAATTAAACGTTGGTTGCTTTTTGTCAAAAGAATACATTTTATCTGAATTTGTTCGTGATGAAGAAACAAAACCTTTCGTTTCATCTTTGTTCAGTGAAAATCCAAAATCGTCTTTTAATGAATTCAAAGGGTAATTTAAGTTTTCAGGATTTGCCCACTTTGTTCCATTGAAATAAGTGATAAACACGTCCAATCCACCCATTGTATTGTGCGCATCTGATGAAAAATACAATGCACCATCTGAATGCGCATAAGGAAACACTTCATTGCCTGTTGTATTCACTTCATTGCCTAAATTTTCAGGCTTACTCCACGCGTTGTTTTCCCATTGACATTTGTAAATATCTGACCCACCAAATCCTCCTGGCATATCAGAAACAAAATACATTGTTTTACCATCTGACGATAATGCCGGATGTCCAACAGAATAATCATCGCTATTGTATGGAAACTCCTCTAGATTTTTCCATTTTCCGTCAACCAATTTTGCTTGAAAAATCTTCAAGTTGTTTTCAGCGGACTCATTTACAACCATTTTACGTTTAAAATAATTGCTTCTGGTAAAATAGATTGTGCTTCCATCAGGAGAAAAAGATGCTGGACCTTCATGAAAACGACCATTTACATCTCCTTTCAATAATTCCGGTGACAACCAATTTCCATCTTCATCTTTTTTCATCGTGTACAACTCAAGGTAAGAATTACCCGTCCAAGCAGCAGTTTTTCTCCCTGAATGCACTTCTTTATCAGCTGTAAAAATTGCACCATTCTGATACTCCAATAAACTGAAGGAATTAGTGTACTGATTTTCCAATACTGGCTTTAGCTCAAATAAGGTTGTGTCTCTGTAGCGCTGTGATATAGAATTACAAGAAGACAGCAACATTTCTGCAACAAGATCTGAACTATTGGTTTGAAGGTACTTTTTCAAATACGTTGCAGCCAAATTGTGTTGACCATTCGCCATTAATGCTCGGGCATAATTAAAATAAGTAACTGGAGTACAATTCTCTCGTTCAACTGCTCGTTTATAAATTTGTCCAGAAGAATCTAACTTTCCTGTTTTGAAGTAAGCATCCGCTAATTTTAATTCAACCTCCTCAATATTCTTTTGAGGGTAGACCTTTTCATATTGATCAATCGCATCATGATATGCTAAATTTTCAAAATAATTATCTCCTTTTCGAATATGATAGTTCGTGCAAGAGCTAATTCCAAGCACTAAAATCCCAATAAAGCTTGCTTTGACTAATAAATTATTCATACGACTATTTTTTAAAAGTATCTTGGTGTTTTTACCTTAATTAAATCTTTTCCAAAATCCATCCCTATCATGATTTCATGCGAACCACCGGAATAATTTCGAAGTTTTGAAAAGGTGATATCATAGGCATAGCCAATTCTAAAAAATGAATTTGCTTGATACTCAAGTATCACGGCAACAGCATCACCTGTTCGATAGGAAGCCCCGACCCAGAACATGTCTTTGTAAACAGCACTCAAATTAATATCTGCTTCAAGTGGCGCATTTTGGACATATTTCAACAAAATAGATGGTTTGATTTTAAGATCTTTCGAAGTATCAAACACATAACCTGCCGTCAACAAATAATGTCTTCTGAGGAAAGTTGCTCTACTTAAATCAAAATTTAAATCCATCCCTTTTTGATACGCAAACAAGGTAGGAATTGAAAACCCTACATAATGTTTCTTGCTGAAATGATAAAGACCAACTCCAAATCTTGGGAGCATTTTACTTGTCAAATCATTTTGAAACACTTGATCTTCATCCCAAACAGTTAAACTTGTCAGCTTTGCACTAAATTGGGAAACACCTGCATTGATACCCAACGCTAATTTTGACTTCTCCCCTGTTCGTATCTGATAGGAATAATTCAAAATTGCTGTGTTTTGCTTTGTAACACCAATTTGATCATGCATAAGAATGAGCCCTAATCCCATGTTTTTACTAGCAATCGGCCCGTCAACTGCTGCAATAGCAGTTGATGGTGCACCTTCTAACCCAACCCACTGACTTCGGTAACTCAATGTGGACGACCAATATTTATGTGAGCCTGCATAGGCTGGATTTAAATACAAGCCATTAAACATGTATTGGCTTAACATTGGATCTTGTTGCGCTTTCAAATGAGGGGTAAAAAATCCGAATGTTGCAATAATTATGATTAACTTTTTCATCGTTCTATTCTTTAAAATCTCTTAATTATCTTCTTAAATCAACGTATCCTTTCAAAGTGATTTCCTCTTCTCCAGCAACAACTGTCAGGATCACGAAGTAAGTTCCATCAGGAAGAGCTTCTCCAACCGTGTTGTCTCCAGCCCATTCGTTCGCATAATTCGCTTTTTTGTAAACGATATTACCCCAACGGTTAAACACCACTATCTCATTGTTTGGATAAGCATCAATACCATGTACAACAAATGTTTCATTGTCACCGTCGCCATTCGGAGAATAACCATTTGGCATTTCTAACAATGCTGGTTCCGTCAAGCGAGAAGATGTTGAAAAGGCACATCCATTGACATCAGTTAAATACAACGCATATGCTCCATCTTGCAAATTCGCAAGATTTTGATTCGTTGAAGCGAAATTTGATGGACCTGTCCAATTAAAACTGTAAGGTGATGTTCCTCCAAAAACTTGTGTATTCAAATACCCATCCGAACCATTATTAGAGCTTATATTGTATCCACCTGCATACACAGAACTTGTTACAATTGCATATAATGAATCTGGTTGATTGACTGTTCCATTTAAAGTTACTTGGCATCCATACATATCAGTTATAGTAACACTATATGTTCCAGCAGTTAAATCAATGGCAGTTGGACTTGTTTGACCATCCGACCAATCGTAAGTAAACGGTGCAAATCCACTTGATACTACAGCTTGAATTGATCCTGAATTTTCACCAAAACATTTCGCATCAATTTCAATCAAATTCGCATTTAAACTTGAAATAGTTGAAACGGTTCCAGTATACGAATTTGTACAATTCATTGCATCGGTCACAATCAATGTATAGGTTCCTGCAACAACATTGTATAAACTCATTTCAGTTGTTCCATTCGTCCAGGCAAATTGATATGGTGCATTTCCACCAGTGACTTGAATTAAGATTGTTCCATTCGCCGTTCCACAATTCGCATCGATAACTGTTGCCGCAATCATTAAAGAATCTGGCTGAGTGATTGTTGTGTTATAGCTTATCTCACAACCGTTGAAATCAGAAACAACAACATCATAAGGCCCAGCTGATAATCCACTAAGATCTTCAGTAATTGCTCCATTGCTCCATGTAAAAGAATAAGGTAATGTACCTCCAGAAACGTTTAGGTCAATTAACCCATCATTTCCATTGTAACAATTTACATTATTAAATTCAGCCGAAAGTTGAAGTACTTCAGGTTCAGAAATTTCTGCGCTTGCAGTCGTTGAACATCCATGATCATCTATTACACTTACAGTGTACGTTCCAGGTGCAAGACCAATTAAATCTTCTGAACTTTGTGAATTACTCCAAGTATAAGTGAATGGAGCCGTTCCTGAGGTGATTGTCAAATCAATCTCACCATCATTCAATCCGAAACAAGAAACATCCGTTACGTCAGTCGAAGCGACAGGCAATGCAAAAATAGTTACACTAAACGTACATGTTGAAACATTTCCGTGAATATCTGTTGTTTGGAAAGCATTCATTGTCATTCCAACAGGGAAATTCATACCGCTTGGCAGACCAGCTGTTTGAAATGTCGATGCCGTACCACAATTATCACCAAAAACAGGAGCTGCATATACAACTAATGGATCACAACTTTCAATTGGTGCCGGACACGCTAATGTTGGAAGTTCATTATCATTAACAGTAATTGTAAATGAACAGATTGAAGTGTTTCCTACCGCATCTGTAACTGTATAAATTACTGTTGACGTTCCTGTTGGAAAGAATTGGCCTGAGTTGTAGTTGGATGTCATCGCAGCTCCACAATTATCTGTGAATGTTGGAACACTCCAGTTCACAATCGCTCCACAAACTCCATTATCTGTCCCAACCACAAGATTTGTTGGGCAGCCAGAAATAATTGGCGCTTGATTATCTTCTACTTCAACAGTGAAAGAACATGTTGACGTATTCATAGAACCATCAACTGCAGTCCATAAAACTGTTGTAATTCCAGAATTGAATGTTACTCCAGCTAAGCTCGTTCCACTTCCAGATGTTGCACCTGATAAACTATAAGAAATTGAACCGATTGTGCAATTATCTGATGCAACGGCATCCCATGAATTTGACGTTTGTGTATACGTACAAACCCCCAAATCAGAACTCACAACTTGTGCACCTGTTGCTCCACATGATAAAATTGTCGGATCAACATTGTCTACAACTGTTACATCAAATGTACAAGAAGAACTATTGCCTACTCCATCAGTGACAGTCCAAAGAACCGTTGTTGTTCCGATATTGAAATCAACCCCAGCCAACGTTGTTAATCCACTCGCTGTTGTTGCTCCACTCAAAGTTGCAACGATTGAACTTACTGTGCAATTATCCGTTGCAGTTGCGTTCCATGCTGTTCCAGTTTGTGTGAAATCACACTGAGCTGCATCAACATTTACTGTTTGATTTCCAGTTGCGCCGCAAGAAGTAATTGATGGTAAAATATTGTCCACAACAGTTACATCAAATGTACATGTAGAAGTTTTTCCAGATCCATCAGTTACTGTCCAAAGAACAGTAGTTGTTCCTAAGTTGAAATCAACTCCAGCCAACGTTGTTAAACCACTCGCTGTTGTTGCTCCGCTCAAACTTGCAATTATAGTGCTTACCGTGCAATTATCAGTTGCGGTTGCGTTCCATGCTGTTCCAGTTTGTGTGAAGTTACATTGAGCAGCATCCACATTTATTGTTTGATTTCCAGCTGCACCACACGATGAAATTGAAGGTGAAATATTATCAACCACCGTAACATCAAATGTACAAGTAGAGACGTTACCAACACCATCCGTCACAGTCCAAAGTACTGTT
>JBDKHH010000100.1:0-9578 GCA_039797785.1 Bacteroidota bacterium
TTGAATTTTGATAATTATGTGCCTGATTCTCTAATGTTTTTCGATTCTTTGAACAGTCTTTCAATTGCCTACAGTTACTATAATAGTTTCTATCAGAATCAAAGCAGTTTTATGAATTATAATGAAATTGTAGACATTACCGAAGTGAAAAATATGGGGGTATATTTCGAGAATTTAGTTTCAAACGTATACTTTACAACTGATATGTACCATGATGAGCGTTATAGACAATATCCAGATAAAAGGCCAATTCTTTTTAAATTTGATGTTTTTGAACCAATTTTAAGCAGTCTTACTCCATGTATGTTTTTCCTTCAGCCCGCAAGAAACTCATTTGCTAGTTGTTTTATCGGCCTCTCTGAAAATGAGCAAAGCGTTGTCAATGTTTATCCAAATCCGAGCAACGGCAAAATCAACATTGAATGTTCTAAAAAATTAAAATCCATTCGTGTATTTTCACCAGAAGGGAAACAGGTATTCATGTCATCAGATTTCTCAGGAACAACATTCGAACTAAATTTGGAACATTTACAAAATGGTATGTACTCAATTACATTCCAAACGGAAGACGGAAATAGCTTTTCTCAAAAACTAATCATCCAATAGGAATCCAATTTTTATTTTTGAATACAGGGCACATTTACCGATTTTTTCCAAGAAATTTTGGCTTTTAAATGAGGCTAAACCTGAATATTTATAAGGGTTTCAGGGTTTTCATAAATGGCAACTAGATAGATAAGGCATGGATAAGCCATAGATAAAGCATAGATACTGTATGGATAGTGTATGAAATCAATAGGTGCTTTTTAAACATTTCTGAAAACATAGGATTGCAAGAAACATAAACCAATTAAGGTATCCCCAATTGCTAGTTTGGTTTTTTGAACAAACATTCGCTAAAATTCACATTTCTAAGCGATTTTGTACTTGAATTTTATTTGCGTCCTTTCTCAAACCTTTTTTATCCTCACTTGTTTATTTCACTAAACTTATACCAATTGTTTTTTCATTTTAGTTTGGACTAAAATGAAAAATTACAATGGTAAATGCCGATGTTACATGAAAATAGTCCAATGAGGTTTCACCAAAATTGGACGATATTGAATGTACTGTCGGTATAATATGAAAATAGTACAATTCATTTGGACTATATTGAATATACTTTCGGTATTATTTCCTTAAATTTGTCATTGAGAGAAAACCGTTATGAGAGACATTAATATTTCAGACTTGGAACAAAAGTTTCAAGCGAAGATTGATAATGATGTAAAAATCGAACCGAATGATTGGATGCCAGAAGAGTATCGTCAAACATTGATTCGTCAGATTTCACAGCATGCACATTCAGAAATTGTAGGAATGTTGCCGGAAGGTAACTGGATCACACGTGCACCAAACTTACGCCGTAAAGCTGTTCTTCTTGCGAAAGTACAAGATGAAGCGGGTCATGGATTGTATTTGTACAGTGCTACTGAAACCTTAGGTGCTGATCGTGAAGAAACAATCGATGATTTACACACTGGAAAAGCGAAATATTCGTCAATTTTTAATTATCCAACATTAACGTGGGCCGATATGGGTGCAATTGGTTGGTTAGTTGACGGTGCGGCGATTATGAATCAAGTTCCTTTGTGTCGTTGTTCGTATGGACCGTATGCGCGTGCAATGGTGCGTGTTTGCAAGGAAGAATCATTCCACCAACGTCAAGGTTTTGAAATAATGGCGCAATTGGCGCAAGGAACTCCTGAACAAAAAGCAATGGCGCAAGATGCCTTGAACCGTTTCTGGTGGCCGTCGTTAATGATGTTTGGTCCTAGCGATGCTGATTCGAAACACACAGCGCAATCTGTTCAATGGAAAATTAAACGTCACACAAACGACGAATTACGTCAACAATTTGTGGATGTGACGGTTCCTCAAGCTGCATTAATCGGTTTAACTGTTCCTGATAAAGATTTAAAATTCAACGAAGAAACTGGACATTATGAGTTTGGTGAAATTGATTGGGCAGAATTCTGGGAAGTGGTAAAAGGAAACGGTCCTTGCAACAAAGAACGTGTGGATGCGCGCCGCAAAGCAAAAGAAAATGGAATGTGGGTGAGAGAAGCTGCGAATGCTTTTGCTGCAAAACGTGCTGCTCGTAAAAGCGCATAATTCCAATCAGAGAAAAAAATAACGATTGATAAAGGTTGACTTTGAACTGAAGTTAAACCATCAAAAATAAGTGAAGATGACAAAAAAAGAATGGCCATTGTGGGAAGTTTTTATTCGTAGCAAGGCAGGATTAAATCATAAACATGTTGGAAGTTTGCGCGCTGCAGATGCACACATGGCAATTGAAAATGCACGTGACGTTTACACACGCAGATCAGAAGGAATCAGTATTTGGGTTGTTGAATCAAATAATTTGGTGGCTTCAGATCCATCTGATGCAGACTCATTGTTCGAACCAGCAGATTCGAAAGTGTATCGTCACCCAACATTTTACGATGTACCAGATGGTATTTCGCACATGTAATACCAATTGTTTTTTCATTTTAATCCAAACTAAAATGAAAAATTACAATGGTAAATGCCGATGTTACATGAAAATAGTCCAATGAGGTTCCACCAAAATTGGACTATATTGAATGTGCTGTCGGTATAAGATTGCTCGTTAGTTAACAACTTGATTGATTTAAAATGAATTCACTTTTTGAATACGTACTTCGCTTGGGCGATGATAGTTTAATTCTTGGCCACCGTTTATCGGAATGGTGCGGACACGGTCCAATCTTGGAAGAAGATATTGCCATGACAAATATTTCCTTGGACTTAGTTGGACAAGCAACAAGTTTATTGGGCTATGCTGGAGAATTGGAAGGAAAAGGACGCGATGCTGATGCTTTAGCATTTTTGCGTTTCGACCGTGAATACAAAAATGTATTATTGGTTGAACAACCAAACGGCGATTTTGGAATGACAATGTTGCGTCAGTTTTTCTTTGATGCGTATCGCAAGCCTTTGTTTGAAAAATTACAACATAGCACAGATCAACATTTAGCGGCAATTGCTGAAAAATCGTTGAAAGAAACGAAATATCACTTGAAACATTCATCCGAATGGGTGATTCGTTTAGGCGATGGAACTGAAGAATCAAACGCACGCATTCAAGATTCATTGAATACGTTATGGCGTTACACAAACGAATTATTTTTCACAGATGAGGTTGATGCTGAATTAGTTGAAAAAGGAATCGTTCCAAGTTTGCAAGATGTTCAAAATGAATGGAATGCAACTGTAACAGCTGTTTTAACAGAAGCAACATTGACAATTCCTACCAATAATTGGAAACAAGAAGGAGGAAGAAAAGGCTTGCATTCTGAGCATTTAGGTTATATCTTAGCAGAGTTGCAATACATGCAACGAGCTTATCCTAATATGCAATGGTAACAGAAAATGACATTTGGGGCTATTTAGAAGAAGTTGCTGATCCTGAAATTCCAGTTTTAACAGTTGTAGATCTTGGTGTAATTCGAGCGGTAAAGCTTGAAAATGATCAGTGTTTTATTACGATTACTCCAACGTATAGCGGTTGTCCTGCTATGAAAATGATTGAAGAACAAATCATTGAAAAATTAAATGAAAAAGGCATTCAAAACGTCTCGGTTGATTTGGTTTTAGCTCCAGCTTGGACCACTGATTGGATTTCTGAATCGGGGAAAGCCAAATTGTTAGAATACGGTATCGCTCCACCTGAAAATGAAGTAGACAAAAGTGTTTTGTTCTCAGAACCAACAGTTGTTCCTTGTCCAAAATGCGGCTCACGCAACACACGCATGATTAGTCTTTTCGGAAGTACAGCCTGCAAAGCACATTATCAGTGCAACGACTGCTTAGAGCCGTACGATTATTTCAAGTGTTTGAAGTAATAGCTAATTTGAAAATTGAAATAAAGAGTACTTTTGATTACTAGTCAACTTGAAGCCTTTTACAATCACATAGGACTTCCGATGAGTTCGGAGCCTAAAGATTTAACTATTTTAAAAAAATCACTCCTTCTTGAGTTGAAAGAGAGTAGTGATGATGGAATACTAATAAATGGAACCAAATGGTTCAAAAATGATATCCTCTTATTTTTTGAAACGGGACAATCTTCCATTTTCGACTTAAATGATTTAATTAATGATTTTCCTTGGGTAAAGAATCTGTATGATTTAGATAAACTTACCTTACGATCAGATATCAATGATAAGCTTTTTGAAGATCAACGATTTAGAGAGTTTGCAAAAACAGAAGGTAGAAATTTACAGGAAGAATATTCTCGCAAGATTAAAGATAAATTTAATCAAGCAGATGATATTGCTGTTGCAACATTTATAAGCTATTTACCTTGTTTTGAGGATGAATTCATTCTAATAACACTAAAAACTTTAAAGGATTTATACAAATACAAACTTTCCAATTTAAATCTCGAGGTAGAAAAAATGTCTAAATCCAAGCTAATTGAAGAGACAAAATTTTTGCGATCGAGAGGGTATTATATTGTTGTTAAAAAAATTTTAAATGATAATAGCGCATTTTTAGAGGAAAATGTGATGTTGATTTCGAATACAGCAAATCTTATTGATTCGTCATTGACTAAAACAGCTATCAAATTTCAATTTGAATTAAATCATTCTGAAATCCACTTGAAATACTTGAAGGATGTAAATAAACAGCTTTTACACATTAGACAACAAGTATCCAGAAGTCAAGGTGATGGATTTAATCATGTTGGAAAAATACTTTGGGCGATTGTAGTCGTGATTATCATAATTGCAAGAGTTGCATCATCGGTAAATCGTAATGATTATAATAATTATAAGCCAAGAATTCCTTATGAAATTCGTGTTCAGGATCAGGCAAGACGAGATTCAATAACGAAAAAAGTTTTAATTGATATGCGTCGAAATGATTCAATAATAAATGCAAATTCAGAAAACAAGAACACGTAGACACCGAACGATAGTTTTAATTCAGCAAATCAGTATTCTCCATCATATTAATCCCGTTCCTGTCAAATTATAACCTTCATTATTGTTTCTATTTTCTAAATATTCAGGTTTGAGTAGTTGAAATAATGCATTCAGTGCCACTTCAATTTCTAACGAAGAAACATTATCACGATAGATTGTATTCTCATTCGTCTTAATAATCGATTGAGCTTTTCTCATATCTGTATATCCTTCCATTTCATAAATCATTTTTAATTGAGAATAAATTCCTAGAAGGTGTTTCTTGCTTTTCTTTCGATAATCCCACTGTAGTTGATTGATTTTATCTTTTAAATCATTGATTAATGAAATATTATTTGATTGTAAAATAGTCGCTTCTGTAAGCATTAATTTATCGAAAGAGGAATTGATATTTTCAGGCATATCAGGCTCCAGTTGAAGCAATGTAAAATATAATTTTTCAGATTGATACTTTTCTACAGCGTCAATTAAACGCTTATTCAATGTAAGTTCATCATATCGCACAGAAATTTGCCTTTTTCGCTCTTCAATGTGATATTTTGAATCTGACGTTGACATGCCATCATTTAATTGAGTAAGTGCATCTTCAATATCCGATACTATTTTTAAAAAATCAGCTGCGCGTTCGAATTGTTCAAACTGTACTGCTTCAGTTTGATTTTTTCGCGCTTTATAAAGTAAGAAGGTCAAATCCTCTTTTAATCGAGTAACAGAAACACTTTTTGAATGTGGGCTAAAGATATCCTCGATTTCAAAATCGAGAGATGAAATATGGGCTGAAATAGCAATATCACGACTTTCAGAAATGGAAACATTTATGGCAATTTCCATATTCTTAATGATGTTTTTATCAATTTCAGAAGGCTTAATTGAAATGGTTCCAATGCGTTGATTACTAGATGGAGAGGCTCCTTGATTTCCTTCTAAAAGTGTTATAATCAACTCATCTTCCTTGTTCGAAATAAGCAAATTTTTGGAAACTGTTCTGTAAATTGTTTTTGATAAAGGAAGAATTGAATTTTTTTGAAAAATACATTCTAATTTGGTTTCATTGTATTCCAAATCATCTAATTCTATGCTTATATCATGAGGTAAAGGTTGTCCGTCAATTTTGTATTGACCTTGGGAAATTGAAAATGAACATGCATTCGGTTCTAAAGATTTTCCATTTTCGTCATATAACTCACCATTAAAATAATTTTCAGAACTTGATTTTAAATCAACAATGATTCTTGTTTTTGAATCAAGTTTGACCATGCCAGAATCAAAACCATTGTCTGAACGAATTATTCTTATGAATTTGCCAATTAAGTCATCCTTCACCGAAAACAACACCAGTTCATTTGTTTCTCTGGTTGACTTTTCATAAATCGGTGAAAGTGTAATTTTTGTTTTATCTGCTACAACGTCATTTGCAAAATCTTCTTTCAACGAAGAAATCTTGTTTGATGCATAATTTGCCGCACCTATAACAATGGCCGTTGTAGGATCAGTATTCACATTCGGTTTTAAACCTAGTTTTGATTCAATTTGTTGACGTACAAATGGAGAATATGTGCTTCCGCCAACTAAAATTATGTCATTGAAGTCTGTTGTCTGTAGATGATTCTTTTTTAATAAAAGCTGAATTAAGTCTATGGTTAAGTCAATTGGCTTTTCCATTAAAGTGTCTAATTGAGTTCTTGTTAAGTTTAATTCAATTTCTACTTGTTCATTTAATTCGTTTGGAATATAGGCGTCAACAAAACTCTCTTTGTAAGAACTTAACTCGATTTTCATTTGTTCAGCATAAAACAAAAGTCTATTGAAAACACCTTGATTTTCTGCTGATTCAGGATTGGTTTTGAGTGAGTTCGCTAGGTTTGTTAATCCTTCGGTATTAGCTAGCTGAGGAATTAAAACATTCTGAACAATTAATGAATCGATGTCAATACCTCCGAGGAAATTATTTCCTTCATGATCAATAATTTTCATTGAATCCTCTGTGATCTCGACAATTGCAACGTCAAATGTACCACCTCCCAAATCATAAACAAGCCATTTACCCAATGGTTTTTGGTCCAATTGATTAAAAACGGCTAAACACGCGGCAATTGGTTCTTGTAGTAAAACAACTTCTTCAAAACCAGCATTAAAACCGGCTTTTTTTGTTGCGTTAGACTGAATTGTATCAAAAGAAGCAGGAATCGTTATCACAACCGATTTTGGCTGTTTTTCTCCTATAAATGTTCTTAATTCATTCAAAACATATGTTGATAAATCAATTGGAGTTAATTCTTTTTGTAAATCGTCAACAAAAAAATGTTCATCTGTCCCCATTTTCCGTTTAAAAACTGAAAATACATTTTTAGGATCTCGATCTTTTAATTCTTTTGCTTTATCTCCAATTAATACTGTGTTTTTTCGAAAAGCCACAACACTTGGTAATGCTTCTTTAAACCCTTTGGGATTTTTGTACACGCGAATATTTCCATCTATTCTCTCCGCAATAAGAGAATTTGTCGTGCCTAGGTCAATTGCGAAATCGATACACTTCATCCGTTTACAATAACTAATGCTTGTTGAATAATTTGATTGTCATTTGAAAAAATTAATGGCTTAATCGTATCTGTGATTAGCATTGGATTTTTTTCACCAATTATAGTTGCTTGACAGTCTGTTCTAGTTTCACGGTATTCTTCCCCTGTTGGGTCAGAATAACAATATCCCATGTTCTCAACTAAATCTTTAAACCTTAAAATATTGCGATCAAGTTTGTTATAACCATTGTTCTTGACTTTTTTCTCAATTTCAAAAATCAAGTTTATAATTTCAATAATATGTTTCTCGTTCATGGTTTATCAGTCTAAAAACAGCAGGATAAGTAATAATTGGTTGAAAATTATCAAAAATAATAGAATGTATCAAGGGTGTTTTTAAAAAAATGGAATTTCGTTTTAAAACAACTCAATTTTGAAACTCGCAACACACGCATGATTAGTCTTTTTGGAAGTACAGCATGCAAAGCACATTATCAATGCAACGAATGCTTAGAGCCGTATGATTATTTTAAGTGTTTGAAATAGATTAATTATCTAGCAGTTCCAAGTCTTCTCCTGAATTATTCAGATAACTTTTGTGTTTTGAAACATTCAAGACAGTTTTAATCATTCGGATCATGAAAATCATGAAGATTAGACGGATAATGAAATTAATGCCAAATAAAATGATATTCAATTCCAGGATAATACTAAAAACAGATATCAAAAACGCGACAGAATAGGTGGTGAATCCTAGCCAAAATGCCCATGGTTTTGCTTTGCTGACAAATAGTGCACTAATGAAATAGGCAAGAACAATCGGTAAATCAATAACTAAAACGACAAGAAACGCATTTGAATATTTATAATTCACAGCTATTTCAAATGCAGAAAAACACAAACCAAAAATGGCAATCATCCAAAAAACGGAACCAAATTTTTTCATTTCCTTGAATGGATGCGAAACATTTGAAGCACAATGAATTCCATCGAAAACCACATCAATCGCCATCGGTGAATCAGAGAATTTTAGATCTATGCGATTTAATTCACCATCTTGAATGGTTAATCCTTTCTTTAGTTGAGAAGCATTTTTAATCGTTTCAATCAGACGGTCTTTGTAAAAAAGTTGAATGTTTTTGTATCCTCGATCCCAGCCAATCAGCAAGAATTCATTTTTAAGTTTAGGTATTGGGTATTTTTTTTGGTATTCCATGATTAGGTTATTGGTTGTTAAAAGGAGGTTGAGATGAGCTAAAATACCTGCAGCAATTCTACATCAAAAATTAAAACTGTATTTCCAGGTATTCCGTTTGCTCCAGATTTTCCATAACCCAAAGCAGATGGAAGTAATAGTTTTCCTTTTCCTCCTTCTTTGAAAAATGGAATTCCTTCAGTCCAACCAGCAATTACGCCTTGTAAATTAAAGGTAATTCCAGTTGACGAACTTTCATCGAACACAGATCCATCCGTGAAATAACCTTTGTAGGCAACTTTCACGTCTGATGTTGACATACAACTTTGTCCAGTACCTTGTGTTTCGATAATGTAATACAGTCCAGTGCTCGTTTTTGTGGCCGTTAAACCATGATCGCTTAAATATTGCTGAATGATTTTGTCATCTTCTTCTGCTTGTTTCTCAGCTTTTTTCTTTGCGCATGAATTCACTAAAAATCCAAGCATTAAAAGTGGTAATAAGTATTTCATAGTCTTTTTATAAATCTTCTTCAAACGTTAATTCAGCATCTTTCTCCCAGATTTCCATTTCGCATGGTTTACAATTGAATTTCAATTTGTATTCGTTTTCGCCATGTTTCAAGGTCAAAGGTTCAACTACTTTTTCTCCCATTGATTCGCGTTGGAATTTTGGACATTTGCCTAATTCGTATTTCACGCAATATTTGGTTGTCATCACACGCGATTTTCCTGGATCCCATTGCAATTCAAAGGCTTTTTCAATTTCAATTACGCCATGACGCTTGTAGAATTGTCTTGCCAAACGGTTGGAAACATTGTAAGTGAAATCCAATTGTTGGACAGGAAATGGATGGTCTGTTTTTAC
>JBDKHH010000101.1:0-2955 GCA_039797785.1 Bacteroidota bacterium
CAAGGTGAATCAGCATTGAAAGTAGGAGCAACATTAAACGTTGACGCCAACCAACCAGTAGGATTATACACAGGTGCTTTCGATGTAACAGTTGCTTACAACTAAGAAATACCAACAAGCATAGTATAAAAATAGGAGGTCATTTGGCCTCCTTTTTTTGTGCGTAATAATTTATCCGTCGCTGCGGACAGGAAATCACGACCGCCTTAGGCAGCAGCGCAGCTAATCATGAATCACGAATCATGAATCACGAATCCCGAAACCCGAATCTTCAAATAATCCTCGTATCTTCGTTTCAAATGATCCGCATGAAAAAGGCTTTTTTTGTTTTCAACCTCGCACTATTGTTGATTGTAAGTGTTTCCGCTTGTAATAAACCAGTGTATAAATACAATCCAGATTTTGAAGGAACATGGCGCACTGTTGCAGTATATGATGATGTTTTGGATAAAATGGTGCAAAGTGAAATTGTAATCGACGGAGCAGATGGTTCCTACAAGAATACGTGTGAACCTTGTAATACGAATGAATTGTGCAATTGCGTAAGTTATCAAGTTGGAAAAGCTGTGATGAATGATACCAAAACACAATTGAAAATTGGCTCAAATGGTTTTGCCTTAACAATTGACCAGGAACCAAAAGAAAACTCTAGTGGTGTTTGGACGATTATTATTAAAGGGCAAACGTATTATAGAAACTAGTGGACTAGTGGACTAGTGGACTAGTGAATTAGTGCGTTAGTTAGTTAGTTAGTTAGTTAGTTAGTTAGTTAGTTAGTTAGTTAGGGGAAGCATAGTTATTGGAATAAGATGAAAAGTTTATTGGTATTAGTGATTTTAATTGGTGCATTTCAAAGTAAAGCCCAAAATCCAATGTTTACACAATATGTTGGACAACACTACCGTGATTTCTCAGAATTTGAGCAATTCAAAGACTACGAAGATTACGGTGGAATGTTATTGAATTACAAAAATGACCAAGATACAACAGACGCTTTTGCTTGGTATGGAAAAGGAGATACGAATATTGTCATTTTTGAATCAGCTTATAATCCTGATGGAGGGTCCAGTGCTCGCTATATTTTTAAAGATGCACTGATAATTGAAGGATCATCTAAGAATCGTTCGATAGTGTATGGCCTCTGCTCGTATGAAGGAGTTGACGATGCGTATATTGTTGCACTAATGAATGTTAGACGGAATACTGAATATTTCACGAAATGTAAGAAAGCTTGGCGAATCAATCCTGTAACACGCGTTTTTGAAGAAATCGATCCAAAAAAAGTGAAATGCATCAATGAAGGCTTTGGGTGTTGTTGATTTAAATTAGTTTGTTTACCTTTAGATAGGTATAAAATCAATTTCTAATGAAACCATTCTTTGTTGTCACACTTTTGTTTCTTTCATTCTTTGGATCTGCTCAAGAAACGGAAGAATTCCATGCGCCGCGCTATGTTAAACAAGCCATTAGCGAGAGTGGTGTTTCCTTGTATCTTCCTCAATCCGATGATATCGGACTTGAAAAATCACTCTCAGATGATAGTAGCGAAGTGTATACCATGGATGTTGAAGAGGGCGGTTACCATTATGCGGGAATCGTTGTAAAATTGAACGGTATAATTCTAGAAACCTACGAAGATCGCGAGGCAATGCTCATCAATTACATGGATTATTTGAAATCAGCATTTAATATATTAGAGGTTGCAGGTTATGGAAAAGGACACACCTTGGAAAGTGCTCCAGATGCTGTTGGCGTAATTGATTATTGGCATGACGGTGAAGATGAATGGGCAGTAAAAGGCTGGGCGACCAAAACACATATTGTGATTCTAATGTTGTATGGGGAAGATGAATATCCAAATTTCACAAGTCAACAAATGTTTTTGGATGGCGTTCGATTTGACTAGACTATAAAGGATTACTAGTTTCACTCACGACTAATTCTTACCTTTGTTTGTTTAGCCCAACGCAAAATGGTCACCAACGAAGTATTCAAACAATTTATCGAAGCAAACTCAAGTCCGGCAACGCGCTTAAAAGCGAAGGACATTGAAGTCGATAATCTTATCGTTGGAAATTTAGGAATCACTGCCAATGCACGTGGAACGCAGTTGTATCGCGTGAATGTGGTTTTGTTCAAAGGAAAAATTCATTCTACTTCTTGTACCTGTTCAAGTGCTTTCGAATCGGTTTGTGTGCATGTTGTCGCTGTATTGAAAGCCGCAGATCGCATGCTCATCACACGAATTGGCGTGAAGGACAAACCGAAACCAGTCGAGGAAAAAGTACACGCGCATCCAAGCATGTATACCTTTTTGGATTTTTCGTTTGATAAATTGACCAATTCATTCATTTTTGAGCATTTGCGTGCGACAAGTTCATCTTCCTTCAGAACAAATACCATCGGTAAAATCGATTATAATAAAGCTGAATTGATGATTTCACGTTCGTTTTACGATCGTGAGAAAGTGGATGTGACGTATAACAATGGTGATTTGACTTTGGAATGTCAATGTGTTCAACCAAAAGATCGTTTGTGCGAACATCAAGAACAAGCGATGTACATGTTGAAAGATGATACCAACGTACGTGTGTTCTTTGATCCTGAATTCCGCTTGAACTTCTTACAAAAGAAAGTGTTCGATTACGGACTTCAAAAAGAAACGAACTTGGATGATTACTTCCATCTGAAATTAGAATACAATACGCTTTTAATTCAACCCTTGATCAAAGGATTGGTTTCCTTGAGCGATTTAAGTAAAACGAAATTAGCTAGCGATTTAAAATTGGCCGATCACAAACCAGCTGTTTTTAAGTTGAGTGAAGAGGCAAATACAAAAACCATTTTAGTTTTCGGACAAGGCAAACACGATGATGATTTCTTTGTGAATGTGATGGCGAGTAGCCTAACGAAAGAAGGAAAAATCAAGAATCCGATTCGAATTGTGGATGCAAA
>JBDKHH010000102.1:0-3741 GCA_039797785.1 Bacteroidota bacterium
GTTTGATTTAGTTTTATGCGTCCATAAGGCGGTCTAAACAAACGACTATCAATTATTTTTTGAGCTGAATACACGGAAGATAAATATTCTTCCTTGCTGTGTGTTGTCCCTTTTTTGTGATCCATTGAATGATTGCCAATGGCGTGACCTTCCTGCTTGATCTGTTGAATAATTTCAGGATACTTCAACACGTTTTCGCCAACACAAAAGAATGTGGCTTTTACATCTAATTCCGTTAACAAATCGAGTACCCAAGGCGTAATAAGTGGATTGGGGCCATCATCAAATGTCAGATAAACAGCATTTATTGAACGCGAAAAACCCCACGTTTTATTCGGAAATAGGATTCTGAAAAAACGTGGGGTTTTAAAAAGTTTCATATATTTTTTACTCTTTTACGGAGTCAGCAATTGGTGCAATCTGTTGTAATTGTTCGATTGACATTGGTTGACCTGCAGCCGGTTTTGGTGCCGGTGCCCCTTTCAAATAGCCATAATAAACACCCATTGCCTTCGTATAATCTTGCAATTCAAAAAGATAAGAAGCATACTTACCTGGAGAAGCTCCTCTTCTTGTGCTTTCACCATTGTTATTTGCTAATTCCTCTAACGAATTGAACATACTTGGTAACACAGATTTATACAACGAAGTGATTTTCGCTTGTGTTCGTTTTGCCAAAGCTCCGTTACTGTCACCTGTAAGTGGATTATTTGCCGCTTCATTTAAAACAAAGTAGGCATCCATTGCAGCATACAAGTCAGACGTATTTGAATTACTCAAAGCGATTGCAGCATTACTCAATTCATAATATTTAATGATTGACTCTAATTGATCTGCAACAATTTGTCCTAATTTCTCTGCAGATTTCTTGTCACCCGCACGGTACAATAAGCTCACATAATCGTGTAATATTCCATCATTGTACGAAGGGAAACTAACACCTTCAAGCATGTATTCTTTACGACCATCTTGCGAAGGCTCACCATAATCAATTACCACATCAGCAGGCATTACTTCCAACGAACGATTGATAAGTTTTTTCGCTTTGTCTTTGTACGTTGCAATACGCTCATCAACACCTTTCAATGATGCTTCTAACTGATTAGCCTGAGCCGTTTGACCATTTTGACGCAACATTTTAATGTTCATCTCTTTTTGGTCACGGATTTGATCTTCACGATCAGCACGCATTAAATAATCATCTGCTAACGACGCGAAATGCAATCTATATTGAGAAGTGTGACGACGTGTGTAGTAATCCGTTAATACGTCTGGATTACTCATTAAACCGTAGTTGTAATTCTTCATCAAGTTTTCATACATCTCATCGGCATAACGATTATCCATTTCATTTAACGGACTCAATTCGAAGACCATTCCGTTTTGTTTCACATACCCTTTTTTGTAAAGTGCAATTGACACATCTGATCCTCCAGGACTAGAGAAATAAATTCCTCGTTTCCAATCGTTATTTGCAAGAATATCCAACATCATTACTTGCTCACGGATAATTCCTCGTTTGTCAAAGTCAAATCGAACCTCATCCAAACATTGTGATTTTTGAGCTTTAGAAATAACGCCAGATTTTACTGCATTCTCTTTATTCACTTTTAACACAAATCCTTGAGAAGGGAACATACGCATTTCGCGGTTGTTATACATAATCAAGTTTTTGTCATCACGAACGAACGCCATTGCTTCTTTCAAATCAGTTGAATTCCAAGAATTTTCAAAATCCATCAAGGCTTTTTGGAATGCTTGAGCTTGTCCTTCATCCAACTTCACAAGACCACTTTGCATAGCTGAAAGAATTTCAAATGATGCACGGTATTTCTTGTAAATCGTTTCATTGATATTTGCTCCAGAATTAGTTGTTAAATCTGTTTTCAATTCTTCAATTCTAGCCTGCACATTTGGTTGTTCAGCAGAAATTCCACCAGCGATAGAAATCATTTGAAGGTTGAACGTTTCAACTGCTTGAATTGCAGGCGCACGATTGTGTTTTGTACGCATTTGAATAACGTCTTTCAAAATTTCTTCGTTCACATTCAAATAGAACAATTCGAACAAATTAGAGAACAATACTTGATCAGTTTTACCAGCTCCCATCAATGTTTGATCTTCGCGGAACTTAATTGGTAATGGATCTGACTCGTATGCACGCATTTTCATTTGCTCCGTGTACCAGTCGGTTTGCATCAATGAAAGGTTACAAACACGAACATCTGTGCGTTTTCCTTCTACTTCTTGCATGTACCACAATGGGAATGTATCATTGTCACCATTTGTAAACAATATACCATTGTTTTCACATGAGTTCAAATAGTTCAAGGCTAAATCATCTGCCGAAGTTTTTAAACTACGATCGTGATCATCCCACCCTTGAACTCCCATGATAACAGGAATCGCTAATCCAAGAAGTGATGCGACCATTGCACCTTGAGACTCTTTTTTCAGAACTTTCTTCAATCCCATCATCAAGGCTAGAGATCCACCGCCGATACCAGCGATAATCAACCACATGATTGAATTAGGCATTGAGGCTTCACTTCCCATATCAAAAATGGCAAATAACACCAAGCCTCCACCGGCAACAATTCCTACATTCTTTAAATCTTTCTGTTTAAATCGAACGAAAGCATCATATAAAGCATATACACCTACTCCAATCCACATTGCGAAGAAATAGAAAGAACCTGCATAAGCATAATCACGTTCACGTGGTTCGAATGGTTTTTGATTTAAGTAAACAACAATTGCTAAACCTGTAAACAAGAAGGCTAATAATACAACAAATGCATCTTTTGGCGCTCTATAAAAATGGAAGAACAAACCGATAATTCCCAAAATCAATGGCAACAAGAAGAATGTGTTGTGGGATGGGTTTTCACTTGTAAAATAAGGCGCTGCTTCATCCTGATTCCCTAATCGTGCATTATCGATAGCACTAAATCCAGAGATCCAGTTTCCACGCATTTTATCTCCATGCCCTTGAATATCATTTTGACGACCAGCGAAGTTCCACATGAAATAACGGAAATACATCCAATTTACTTGGTAACGTCCGAAATATGTTATGTTTTCTCCAAACGTTGGAAGACGGTTACCATCTTTACCAATGTCCGTTCCTGCCCCGTCATTTGGATCATAACCTGACCAGTTTTTGTACCCATCGATACGCTGTTGATCTTGATCCCAGTACATACGTGGGAAGAAAACTGCTTGTTCATAAGCAGCAACTGCGTTGATTCGATCTTCAGCATTTGATTCAAAATATTTTTCCTCAACGGAACCACCATTTTTAGCTGCAAAATCATTCGCTGCTTTTTCTGATTTATATGCTTTAATATCTACATCTCCTTTACTTACAACAAAACGGCGTAAATAAAATGGTGAACGTGAACCCCAACCCGATGGATCAGCAGTTGCAACCCAATTTCCATCACCGTCAAACTGACCTCCTAATTCTTTCGAGTTCCATTGTGGTCCAAAGAAAATAGGCGCTGAACCATATTGCTCACGCTTCAAATAAGATGTAAGGGTTACTAAGTTTTCAGGGTCATTTTCATCCAAAGGTGTATTTGCATTTGAACGAATAACAATAACAGCAAACGAACCATAACCGATCAACAAGAAAATCAATCCCATTGTAGCATTGTAGACAATCGAATTTCCTCTTTTTCTTGCAAAACGAATTAACCAAACACATAAGATTACCAATACTGCAAAGAAGAATACCGC
>JBDKHH010000103.1:0-5143 GCA_039797785.1 Bacteroidota bacterium
TTACCATTCTTTCTTAATGCGTTCGCGGTGTTCGGTTCCCCATTTGTGCATGGCCATGATCACTTCTGATAAGGATTCACTGTAATCCGTTAAGGCATATTCAACGGTAATTGGTCGTGTATCACAAACGGTGCGCGTTACGAGTCCGTTCATTTCTAGTTCTTTCAATTCTTTGGAAAGAATACGCGGTGTGATTCCAGCTTCACGCGAAAGTTCTTTGAAACGAAAAGGGCCATTTCGAAGGATTGAGATCAAAATCAATTTCCATTTTCCACCGACAACATCCAAGGTATCTTGAATGGCTAAATGTGCTTTCTTGCAGGTTTGTTCGTTTTCTACTATTTCCATGGTATCCTAAATGTAACTGGTATTCTTTGTGTAAGTAGTTACAAATATATACCGACTTAACGTATTTTCGCCAAAATAATTCAATACAAAACAAAAATTAACACACATGAAAACTTCAAAAGGAATTAAAATTACAGGATGGGTTTTAACAGGCTTAATTGCCGCAGCATTGATTATGAGTGCATTTATGAAAATCTCATTACATGAAATGGTCGTTGAACAAGCTGGAAAAGCAGGAGTGGAGCCATCTACGTTTCGCATGATTGGAATCGTTGAATTGCTTTCAGTGATTTTGTTCGTTATTCCACGCACAGGAATTATCGGAACAGTATTGTTGGCTGCGTATTTCGGTGGAGCAATTGCAACCCACGTGTTTAGTCACGAACCAATTGGAACAATAATCGGTTTCGAAGTTGTGATTTGTTTAACAGCTATTTTACGTTTCCCAGAATTAACACAACGATTGATTAAAGGGAATAAATAATTGATATTTTGCGCAGGGATGGTTGCAACTTGTCCCTGCGTTTTTTATTTTTTCGTGCCTACAAAATTCAATGCGGCTTTGAAATAGAGATTTCCATAAGGGCAAAAAGCGAATGAAAATCCTCTGATTTTTTGTTTACGATTATAATGATAGTAGTCAAATTGAATTACAGGCATCAGCCAGGCCCTTTTAATTTTATAAGCTTCTCCAACAGGTATATATGACTGATATTTAGGAGTGTATGGTTGTTGTTCGGTAATCAACCGATGAGCTTTACCGCCAACTACAGGAGTTATCAATAATTGATAACCAGCACTGATTGCAAATCCATTTCTAGAAGTGTTTGAAAAAGTACTGTTCAGGCCCTTTCCATACCCGATCAATAAGGGAACTGTTAAATTAAAAACACCAGCACCTCTAAGGATGTTTCCACCTTCTCGATCATTGTTTAAGGAAAGTCCAGCAGTGATGGGTGTTTTTAAGAAAATCGAGTAGTTGTTTTTTGAATAAACATTAACACGCGGTTCCATTGTGAAGTTGAAAATGGACATCATGAAATTGGCATCAACAAGTGTTACTTGTTCTAAATCCGTATCACCTGGGTAGTTAGCATGTAAGTATTTAAACGTTCTTACAGGCTCAATGAATACTTCACTCGCAACCCCAACCTTGTAATCATAAAATACATTCTTATATTTCCAAGAGTATGTATTCAAGTTTGATTTCATTTCCATTTTTTTGTTGAACGCCACTTCGTCAAATTGACCAAAGACTTGTGAAGAAAGCAGTATTGCAACTATGCAGGTGTTAATAATTTTATTCATATTAAAAGATATAACCAATTGTAAATTGAGGCTTAATACAATGTCTAAGTATTGGTCCAGTACCGTTAGTCATTCCGAATTGAATCCCATAACCAAGAAGTAAATTGTTTTTTATGACATAATTCTTCCCGAAAATAACCGAAAAAAGAATTAGACGTCCTTTTTTAGTATTATCGTAGTATCTGTCAGTTTCTGGAAAATTATTGACGGGGTCAATGTATGAAACTTCTCGTTCGGTATTTTGTTTGCCATATTCAAATCCTAGTCCGACATATCTGCCAAGTGGCGCAAAACTTTGAAAGTTTTTGTAATAATACATAATGTTGATACCGCCAGAAAGGTCATTAATTTGCATTGATTCGTAATATTGATAGAAGTACGAATCAGTCCATTCTCTTGTGTTTGTATAAGAACCGGTAAGGTTGATTGAAAGGTGCTTTCCAATCGCAAAGCCAACATTTAATTTATGATGCATCATTAAATGACCAAAATCATAAGGTGGATTTACCATCGAAATAGCTGGCTGATATGAAGCTGTAAAACGCTTGCCTCGGTATCCTTGACCAAATGTATTACTTGAAGCTAAAAGCACAATCAAGCCGAATCGAAGAAGAATATTTTTATTCATTGAAGAAATTTTTAAAAATGTCCGTATTTATTACCTGCAATTGTCCAAGTGTATTTGGCTCCAAGTAGGTTCGTTTATCCCAAAAGACTAGTTCTCCACTTTCAAGATTATAAATCAGTGATAATTGATATTTACGTGTGCTTGAATTGGCAACATGCAATATCAACTCTGGAAGATAGATAGGCATCACAAATGGAGAGAAATAAGCGGCAAGGAAGGTTTTGAAACTGAAAGATTTCACCCCGACATTAATACTTGAGTAGGCATATTTCACACCATTTTCTTGAATGATTTTTTGAATCTCATCTTCGTGAATTGATACAAAGTTCTCATTGGAGAAATACAAGCGTTCGCTTAGCCATAAATTTAGTTGATCATAATGTACATAATCATCACCTGAGTACTCCTTTGGATTTGGTAAAAGTGAAGTCACTTTTGGAGTAAAGTCAGTTTCGATATTGTCGAAAACAACATCGGAACGCTTGTCTATTGTTGCCATTTTCGAAATATCTAAAATATGCGGTCCCATAAATCCATCTCGTCGAATGTGTATATTTGTCATACCTACAACCGCCAGTTTACCATCCACTTTGCTAGTAGATTTTTTGAAATCGTTGAATTTAGCAACCTTAAAAATGGTTAAATCAGAATAAGGGGTGACTTCAAATGTAATTTCGTCGATATTTAATCCACCGACTGTATCAGAGCTGATTGATTTTAGTTGATCGTAATCGGTTCCAAAAATTGTTTCCAACGAAGTCGATTGGTATTTCTTAATTGATTTCGTTATCACATCATAATATCGTTTCGTCTTTTCAGATGGATGTTTCGATGTAATCTCGTCAATTGTAGAATAGATCCATGTAGAAAACTCCTGATCAGTTGAAGTTTTATAAAAATGACTTAAGACTGAATCGGCAATGTTTGTGCTGCGCGCTTCACCAAGTTGAACGTGTTTGTAGTGGTCAAATAACAACCCTTGTAAAGAATATGCTAGGAAATTTAGGTTGTTTTCTGAAGTATCTCCTAATGTATGATAACGTGCAGAGGAATTAAGAAACAGTGAAATAAAATCAAGCTCGTCTGCGTAAATTTGATTCACAAGTTCTGTTGCCTGTTTTTTTATCTCTTTAAAGTCCGTTTCAGAAACTAAATATTGAATACCATCATTTTTTTCTGCTGAAATACTTTTCATTATTTCAGCCATTTGGTCAATTCGCACAGATAATAGCGGGTGCGTTAGATAGGGTAAACTATCAACTTTTTCTTCACGATTTCTTGAATATTTGGAATAAAAATCTGTATATTTTTTAATTAAATTAGAGTAAATTTCATTTGATGAAAGGAAAAACAATTCTTGAGACATTGTGAAATCGATTGTGAAATCATTTGCTTTTTCTAACATTTCAAGTGCTTTTACCCCTTCAAGTGCATCGTATTTCGTTTTTAGAAACAGTTCAAGTCCATCCAAATCTGCTTGAGTTTCATTTTCGCGACTTAGTTCGTGTTTTCTCAATTCAAAAATATCGTTGTTTACAGAGATATTCGATTTATCATAAGTCGAAGCTTCACGTTGTAATTTTAAAGTTCCTTTAATTAAGTGTTCATTTACAATGTGCATAATTTCATGTGAAAGGATAAAAGCAAGTTGAGCTTCATTTTCAACCCTAGTTAGCAAGCCAATATTTACATAGATATTATTGTTAACTGTAGCGAAAGCATTTAGACTAGCATCTTCAGTGATGTAAACGTTGATGAGTTTGTCCAAATCGGGATAATCAGAAAGCAAATGGCTTTTTAATTGATTCAAATAAACACCTGCAGTACAATTGAAAAAAACCTTACCACTGTGATGTAAGCGTTTGGTAAAACTCGAGCCCATGTAAGCAACTTGATTTACAACAAAACCCTCAGATCTTGTTAATTCATCATATCTATCTTTAATGGAACTATTGGCTAAAACATCGGCATATTCAAAATGATGAGCAAGTGATTTCGATGATTCTTGAAACATGTTTTGTTGCCCAATTGCACTTTGAAACAGCAAAATGGAGAAAAGGAAAAGTTTAATGTTCATTATAAAAGGTAATAATTTTGGAGTCTTGTGTCTGCCTAAATGTTATTTTGGAGACGAAAGTAATTATTTTTTTTGCGCTGATCTCAAGGTTTAAAAAATAATTGGCGATCATTTTATGTAAGTAATGTATCGATATAAATCAAAATACGTTCGAAACTTATAACATTTTCCAATGAGCTAAAATGGAAATGAAGTTTAAAGGTGATTTTAGGGTTAGGAAGCAATCGGTCCTTATTGATATCTTAATTTTTACGCTTTTCGAAATTCAAATACGCCGCAACCAAGGCATACGTTGGTGCTAAAAACCAACCTATCACAGGAATTAACAAAAGGAACATAAATCCAAGTCCAATCGAAAACAATTCTGGTTTGTGTTGTTTGTAGTAGACTTGACTCTCAGCAACAGAATAATCTTGACGCTCAAGCGTGTAATCAGTCATCAACAAACCATTGAAATAAGCTTGAACGATAAAGGTGAGTAGTGGCGCAATAATTCCAACGATGGGAATCAATGCAATTAGAGAAATCACGCTGATTAATCCAAATTGTTTAAATGAGTTTCGAATCGACAAAACGACTCCACGTTTTATCTCTTTTAGAAAGGTTCTTAACTGAAAGGTATATTTCGTTCCAGTAACTATTTCTTCGGTTTTCGAGCTGATAAATGAGAAGAAAGGTGTCCCGATAATCATAAAGATGACACTGAAAATAGCATCTTTGTTGCTTTCAATCGCTTTCTTAATTAACCAAAAAACTGCAGATAGTCCTTTTTCAATTTCTTC
>JBDKHH010000104.1:0-15708 GCA_039797785.1 Bacteroidota bacterium
TTATTTCAATTGCTTGTCTAATTCCAAATGCAAGCCCATTCCACGTAATGATTGTCCTTTAGCGACAATCACACCTTCACCGTCAATTAAGAATCCAGAAGGAATGGAATAAACTTGATACGCTGTCGCAACAACATTGTCTTTATCCCAACCGTGGTTTTTCCAAATCAATTTATCTGCAGTTATCGCCTTTTTCCATGCTTCTTCGTTACGATCTAACGAAACACTGTATACTTCAAATCCTTTTGCATTCTTGAAAGTTGATTTGTTGTATTTATTATATGCTTCAACAACATTTGGATTTTCTGCTCTACATGGTCCACACCAAGATGCCCAAAAATCAATTAACACCATCTTGCCTTTCAACTTCGACAATTTAATCGTCTTTCCTTTCGGATTCACCAAAACGATATCCGGCGCTTTTGTATTTAACTCAATGCCTTGAGGAATTTCTTTTCGGGGGATAAATGCTGTAGCAACTCCCAAAACCAGTAGCAATCCAAATAATATCTTTTTCATCATCCAATTCTTCTGATATCAGCACCCAAATTATTCAAACGAATCTCAATGTCTTGGTAACCTCTATCGATTTGTTCAATATTGTGAATAACGCTTTTCCCTTCAGCTGAAAGTGCAGCAATCAACAAGGAAACTCCTGCGCGAATATCCGGTGATGTCATTTGAATTCCTTTCAACGAATGTTGGAAATCTTGACCAATGACTGTTGCTCTGTGCGGATCACACAAAATAATTTGTGCTCCCATGTCAATTAATTTATCGACGAAGAACAATCGTGATTCAAACATTTTTTGGTGAATCAACACTGAACCTTTCGCTTGCGTTGCCACAACCAAAATAATTGATAATAAATCAGGCGTAAATCCTGGCCAAGGCGCATCAGCGATTGTTAAAATAGAACCATCAATAAACGTATCAATTTCGTAATGCTCTTGTGCAGGAACAAAAATATCATCTCCGCGGCGCTCCAATTTGATCCCTAAGCGACGGAAAATATTCGGTATAATTCCCAAATTCTCCCAACTCACATCTTTAATCGTAATTTCTGAACGTGTCATTGCTGCCAAACCGATGAAACTACCAATTTCAATCATATCCGGCAAAATGCGGTGATAACATCCGCCCAATTCTTTCACACCTTCAATGTGTAGCATATTTGAACCAATTCCAGTGATTTTCGCACCCATTGAATTCAACATTTTACACAATTGTTGCAAATAAGGCTCACACGCCGCATTGTAAATCGTCGTTTTACCTTCTGCCATAACGGCTGCCATCAAAATGTTAGCTGTTCCAGTTACAGAAGCCTCATCTAGGTGAATGTACGTTCCTTTTAATTTTTTCCCTTCGATTGAATAGAAATGTTCACCTGCATCGTAATTGAACTTTGCCCCCAACATCATAAATCCTTCGAAGTGCGTATCTAATCTTCTACGACCAATTTTGTCTCCTCCTGGTTTTGGAATAAATCCTTTTCCGAAGCGTGCCAACAAAGGTCCAACAATCATAATTGATCCACGCAATGAACCAGCACGTTTTTTGAAATCTTCCGTTTCCAAATATGCCAAATCAATGTCTTTCGCTTGAAAAATAAATGTTCCCTTCTCAACTTTTTCAATCTTCACACCCATCGTTTGTAACAAACTAATCAATTTGTTGACATCGATGATATCAGGAACATTCGATATGGTAACTTTTTCAGCGGTTAAAAGTGGCGCACAAAGTACTTGTAACGCTTCGTTTTTAGCTCCTTGCGGAATCAATTCACCCTTTAATTTTTTACCACCGTGTATTTCAAATGAAGACATGTCTTATAATATTATGCTTTTACAAATCAAAAGAACAAATAAATACTGTTCGGAACTCATTTTAAAAAATAAATGTTCAACAATTCAATATTAATAAAAAAGGGTAGCTCTCACTACCCTTCTAAATTTCAATCTATTTTTCTAATGAACTAAATGGATAAACCCTTGATTCAGCAATTCTTGATCATTCATAAGTGTTACATTCAAAATGTATGAATAAACACCTTCATCCAATACAGTTCCGTTCTGTGTACCATCCCAAACAATTAAAGGATCCGATGTTTGAAAAACAACATTCCCCCATCGGTTAACAATGGAAAGTTCAAATGTTTGTACACCTGCATAATCTATATACAAGGCATTATTCCCAGCAGTAGAAGACAATACAATGATATTTGGAACATTTATCGAACAAGGGATCGAAAGCACAGTTGCTGTATCAACCGCTACTCCACACTCATTGCTTGCTTCAACAATATAATCTCCATCCACAGAAGCAGAAGTGGAAATACCCGTAACGCCATTGCTCCAAGTATATAAATCATTTTGTGGTACTCCGAATGCTACTAAAGTAACAACATCACCACTGCATATTGTTGTATCAAAAGTTGAAACGACAGGATTGTCGATAAAATCAATATCAATATCTTTCGAAATTTGACATGCATTATCCGTGAACGTTATTGTATAAACTCCAGGTGTTGTTGTTTGAACTAATGGATTCTGTGATGTCGCATTATTGAAACTAATTTCAGGTGACAAACTCGTCCAAACACCTCCACTATTCGCAACTGTTCCAATCACCATCAACTGATTGTTACATGCGATTGTATCCTGCATAACTTGAGGCACTAATGCAATGGTCACATCCACATCAACGGAATTTAAACACTTTTTATCCTCCATTACCAAGTTATACGTTCCAGGCTGATCAAAAACGACCGTTGCCAACATTGTCGCATTATCTGGTGAGAAATGCACATTACTTGGATCCGAAGAAGTCCACGTGACCGAATTTCCGTAAGCACTTACATTGACGACATTGAGTGTGTCGTTACAAATCAGCGTATCACTAAATATCGTTGGATATGGAATGAATTCAATCGAACTCTGTAAGGTTTCATTACAAACATTATCTGTAAAACTAACTTGGAACGTTCCTACCGAAGTACTTGTAACAATTGGATTTGCCAATGTTGGATCATTAAAACTTATTTCAGGATCTAAACTCGACCAAATTCCACCACCTGCAGAAAACGTATTTGACACTTGAAAACTAAAGTCACAAGCAAACGAATCGATAAAAATTGCAGGAGAAGGAATCATTGAAATCGTAATTGTCGTGTCATTTGAACACGAACCAGTATTATCAAAAATCTCTACTACGTATTGACCATTCACTAGATTGATCGAGAAATTGGACGAAATAGGAATGGTTGGCGCTGTTGCATTAAACCAATTCACACTCGACAATAAAACAGAATCCGACAAAGCTAATTGCGTAAAAAATTCACTTGAACAATAATCAAAACTTCCAGAGAAATTAAATGGTGGTGGCTGATTTACAGTAACCAAAGTGTCAATTGTATATGAACAACCATTCGATGTTACCGTCACTGAAAGAACCCCATCAAACACTCCATCAACTGAATAAACATTCGATGTGTTATTTGGATTCGTGCCACTTCCCGATTCTTGCCATGAATAACTATCCCAAGTTCCTGAAACTGTGAAATCAACTGGCGCACAACCTGCAGTATATGAAACTACTGGCGGAGGTGTGAAAAAGCCTGACCCATCCACGATTTCAAAATAATACGTTATTGTTGTTGTATCTGGAGTTGTATAATTATCGACCGCACTTATGGTTAAACTATGTATCCCAAGAGTTTCCTGAGCACCATTTATGTTCACAGTAATTGATCCATTGGCAGCCACTAACGAATCTTGTGTTGTATAATTTAGAAAGGTTGTGGAATCAACATACACATGTGTTAATTGCGTTGTTTCTGGTGAACTAAAAGGAAAAACGATCTGTGACGAACCTGTGTTACAGATTTGAATGGTATCACAATAGGATGTTTGTAGTGCGATTGGCGCAATATTTCCTGTCGTACAAAAGTCAAAATAGAACGATTTATTATCTAACCAAGATACGCCATCGTTGTTTCCATTCGGACCATCGTAATCAGTACCAGCATGATCAAATCGTCCAATTTGAATGAAATCAACTCCATTCCCTGCATTCGCACCAACTGTTGCTGGGGTTCCTAAAAAACCTCCTACTCCACTCGATGCACTTCCAGTTGTCCATTGCATATCCGCAAAGTGAATAGCAGTATTTCCTTCAATTACAAGTGGGTCCAAGCCATTGGTGATTACAATTTGACATGTGTTTACCTTATCGCTTTGATTATTAAAGTACCCCATGCTCACCCAATTAAAGATTGCAGCCGTTGGAGTTATTGTAGCGTGCATCGTTCCTCCATTTGTCAGGTAGAAATCTGCCCAAAATGCAGCAATCATCGTGTTACCAGCTGAAGGAAAAGCCATTGAGCTAAATGTAGAAATACCACTATTAAAACTGATGTTACCATTGTTATTCATCCAAACTTGGTTGTAAGGATTTCCGTAAAAACAGAATTGAAATGGTAAGTTGAATGGACTAGCAGCTGCCCAACCATCATCAATTGATGTAGATGGTAAAGATGGTCCTGGCGGTGGGAAATATCCAGAGCAACCTGTTGCTTTTTGAGGAGAGAAATGAGTTACATAAACATCTCCTTTGTAATCATTCGGATTCACCATTCCAGGAGAAAGGACAACTTCATTACCTGTTAAACCATTGTGAGTTTTCAAGTAATGATACTGCGCTTCTGTAAGGTAATTAAATGTTTGAGGCGTTTGAGGCGTTTGACCGAATGACCAAGACGTAATAAACGTGAGTAGTAGAAATAGATTTTTCATTTTTCAATTTTGAAATGCACTACTTAGACTGTAAATAAGAATAAGTAGTTGCATTCAAATTGAAAACCTATAGCTTTTTAATGAATTTCTTTTTTTGATTTTTTTGCTTGAAGTTCGATTTGTTGCGTTTGTTCTGGTTTTGACCAATACCCATTGAACGTAAAATCGTATTCGTGTTCACCAACTCATCTGGATTTTCAAGGATTAATTCTCCTTTTGAAAGTTCCTTTAACTGATCAGCAATTACATTGTTTTCTACCGCATCATTGTTGTGCGCCAAGAATTGCTTTTTCATGAAATTGGCCATGGTATTCTTCATATACTCACGTTCTTTTTCATCTGTGATATCTTTCGCAGATTCCAAAATACGTTGCGTATAACTTCCGTAGTGACCGTAACGAATTGAACTTTTTGGATATTCCATGATTTGAGGTTTTTCATTCAAGACCTCTTGTTTTGGAATTTCGTAAGGAGAATCAACGTCCAATTTAAAATCAGACATCACAAAAAGGTGCGTCCACAACTTGTGACGAAAATCGTCCACATCACGTAAATGTGGATTCAATTGTCCCATCACCTCAATAATTGCTTGTGCTGCGCGGTTACGCTCATCACGATCTGCAATTTCCATTGCATGTGCAATCATGTTCTGTACATTTCGACCGTATTCCGGCAAAATTAACTTCCCTCTTGTTGTATTATACTCCATTCAAGCTACATTCATTCAGGGGTAAACCTGAATATTAATTTTCTAATAGTTTACCTAAAGCATTGTTGTACAAATCTTTCGCTTCAGTTATGAAACCATAATGCTCGTCATCGACCATTAATTTTCCTTTCGTAACATGACCAAGTAAAGTGAAACTTACTCCTGAATCCATCATAAATTCAATAAATTCTTCTTCTTGATCTTCGCTAACTGTAACAACAACACGACCTTGTCCTTCACCAAATAAGAACGCATCTTCTCGGACTTCTGAATCAGTTACGATATCAAATCCAAGTTCGCGAGGCATAGACATTTCCACTAAGGTAACAAATAATCCGCCATCTGCAACATCGTGCACTGCATTCACTAATTCATTTTGGATCATTCCTTTCACCATGTGCTGCATTGCATACTCTTTTTCCAAATCGAAATATGGAGCTGGAGACGCTTTTACTCCGTGATAAGTAGCTAAATATTCTGATGATGCAATGTCATTTGTACTTTCTCCAATGATGAAAATTAAATCACCTTTTTGTTTGAAATCCAAGGACATTACTTTGTCTTTATCTTCTACGATTCCAATCATACCAATTGTTGGCGTTGGGAAAACCGGTACTTCAACACCATTTTTCACTGTTTGATTGTAGAACGAAACGTTACCACCTGTTACAGGCGTTTCGAATTTCAAACATGCTGCCGACATTCCTTTGATTGCTCCAACAAATTGCCAGTATGATTCTGGATTGTAAGGATTACCGAAGTTCAAACAGTTTGTAATTGCACTTGGCACACCACCTGAACAAACAATGTTACGAGCAGCTTCAGAAACAGCAATCATTGTCCCAATTTCAGGATCTGCATTCACATAACGTGAATTACAATCAACTGTCATTGCCAATGCTTTGTTTGTTCCTTTGATGTTTACAACTCCAGCATCCGAAGGACGATTAGTTGTCATTGTTTTTGTCCCAACCATTGAATCGTATTGCTCATACACCCAACGCTTAGAAGCGATGTTCGGCATTTGCAATAATTTGTAAGCAACCTCTTTCAAGTCTTCTGGTTGCTTAATTGAATCAATGTTGAATTTTTTATATTCTTGGTAATAAGCAGGCTCACTGTATTCACGCTCATATTGTGGCGCTCCACCTCCTAAAACCAATGATTGACAAGGAACATCTCCAACTAATTCACCTTCCATGAAGTAGCGAACACGATCAGAATCAGTAACAACACCGATTTCTTCTGCGTGTAAATCCCATTTGTCAAAAATATCTTTTACAACTTTCTCTTTTCCTTTTTCAACCACAACTAACATACGTTCTTGTGATTCAGAAAGAAGAATTTCGTATGGCAACATGTTGTCTTGACGTGTTGGAACACGATCCAAGTGAATGTCCATTCCAACATTTCCTGCAGCACTCATTTCGTTTGTTGAACACGTGATACCAGCAGCTCCCATATCTTGCATTCCACGAATACAATCTGTTTGTGCCAATTCCATCGTTGCTTCCAACAATAATTTTTCCATGAATGGATCTCCAACTTGTACAGATGGTAAATCATTTGCAGAATCTTCTGTAATATCTTTTGAAGCGAAAGCAGCTCCAGCAATTCCATCTTTTCCAGTAGCTGACCCAACAATGAACACAGGATTTCCTGGTCCAGTTGCTTTAGCAGAAATCATTTTTGATGAATCGATAATTCCAGCAGAAAACGCATTCACCAATGGATTTGTATTGTATGATTCATCAAAGAATACTTCACCACCAACGATTGGAATACCAAACGCATTTCCATAATCACCAATTCCCTTTGTTACACCTTTTACCAACCATTTTGTACGGTCGTTTTCAATGTTTCCAAAACGCAATGAATTTAATTGAGCAATTGGACGCGCACCCATCGTGAAAATATCACGGTTGATTCCACCAACACCAGTTGCAGCACCTTGATACGGCTCCAATGCACTTGGGTGATTGTGCGATTCAATTTTGAACACACAACCTAAACCATCACCAATGTCAACTAAACCAGCATTTTCTTCACCAGCTTTCACCAACATGTGTGGGCCTTCTTTTGGAAGTTTTTTCAACCATAAAATTGAGTTCTTGTACGAACAGTGTTCTGACCACATAACGGAATAAACCGCAGTTTCAGTGAAATTAGGTGTTCTACCTAAAATCCCTTTGATCATCTCAAACTCATCTGGACGCAATCCTAAATCGACCGCTTGTTCTAATGTTGCTTCTTGCTGTAATGTGCTTTCCATAAATACAAAATGTTGCACAAAAGTAATGAATTATTTTTTGTACTGTACCGATTTTGTCTACAGAAAAGTGGACTTATTAACAACAAGAAACGAAAGAATTGTTAGAAAGGAATTTGGATTTATTCACCCAAACGAATGTGCACGCCAAACATGCCGTTAAACATCCAATTTCGAACATCTTTAGGCGGCTTGGAATCGAAGTAATTGTTCACTTCAAATTTAAAATCTGTTCGTTTGAAGACATGAAAATTAATAGCGTATTGCCCCATAAAACGGTAGTCTTTGAAATCGGACCATAAAGGTTGAAAATACGTCACCGCTGAAAAAGAAAATGTTGATTTTGGATTGAAATACCATGAAATGTAATTGCTACAACGATAACCTTGAATAATTTCAGTTGACGACTGAATATCTTCGTATTCAAAAAAAGTTGAGGTTCCAGCAAAAATTCGATACCCTTTTTTATCTAAGGCTTTAACACGCAATCCTGTTCCGACGAGTGTTCTGAGACGCTGATCCAACATCTGATTGTATTGAACTTGCGCATAACTCTCCCATTTCCATGGACTTTTCTTCGTTGCATTTTTACGCTGTAAACGATAAGCATAGCGAAAATGCGCCATTCCCGTATTCGCATAAACGCGATCTGCTCCTTTTGAGTAATACCAATCAGTCAAAAAGAGAAAATAATGCTTTGGTGTCTTCAATTGAATGCGTGGACGAAAATTTCCATTCAACAATAAATCTTTGTTTTGTACAGCAGAGAAACCTGCATCCAAAGCGCCACTCCATCCCGATGTATCATCGTAAATGCGCTTATTCTCAATATTTACAACTTGTGCAAACAGGGATTCAGACAGAAATAGAACTACTATAAAAACAACTCTCGTCATCTATTTCTGCGCAAATTTATAAAGTATGTAAGCGATAAATCCGAATAGAACATTTGGTACCCAAACTGCCAAATAAGCCGGAAAACCAATTTTCATAGCTGCAACAGTTGTCACCTTCATCGCAAAGATGTAAATGAAGATAATTCCTAATCCAAGTGCAATGTTTACACCAATTCCCCCTCGTTTTTTTCGTGATGAAACTGAAACACCAATGATGGTTAAGACATACGTTGCAAAGGGATAGGAAGTACGTTGGTACAATTCAATTTCATACATCGGCACATTTCCAGAACCTTTTTCTTTTTCACGCTCAATGAATTTTTTCAATTGACTATACGTCATCGCCTCTGCAATATTGTCACGTGTAGCCATTTCCTCAATTTTGAAATTGAATGAGACGATTTTACTCTTCCCTTCGATTACACTATCGTTTGGATAACCAAGATAACGTTCGTAATAATCAGATAATTTCCATTTGTTTGTTCCTGGAATATTCACCGCCGTGCGCGCCTTTAAAAAGTAAATTTCACGTTCCTTTTTCTTATCCCACTTCTCCAATACAAAATCATTCACGGTATTATTTTCTTGCACATAGCTTGAAAAGTACACAACTTGATTCCCTGGATATTCCGCATGATAATCTTCAACGCTCATCGCATCGCGGTAATATTTCTCCTCAAAATCCAAACGTGTTTGATTGGAACGCGGTAAAATAAAATGATTCATGACCAAGGAAATCAACATCAGCACTGTCGCTGCAATCATGTAGGGACGTAAGAAGCGATGAAATGGTCGACCACTGTTCCACATCGGGATAATTTCTGTGTCTTGCGCTAGTTTTGCTGTAAACCAAATAACGGAAACGAAAATGATCATCGAGGAAAACATGTTCCCATAATAAAGAATGAAATTCCCGTAATAATCCAATATAATCGCTGAAATTGGCGCTTGATTATTGATGAATTCCGACAAACGTTCAGACAAATCGAACACCATAGCAAGGAGCATAATAATTCCCAGCATAAAGAAGAAAGTCGTTAAGAACTTTCGAATGATGTATCGATCTAAAATCTTTAACATTTCCTTATAATCGGTTTTTCAATTTTGGAATCATTTTGTCTTTCCACTCACTAAACGTACCTGCTAAAATTTGTCTACGTGCTTCTTTTACCAACCAAAGATAAAACGCTAAGTTGTGAATTGTCGCAATTTGAATGGCTAAATTTTCTTTTGCTTTCACCAAGTGACGCAAATATGCTTTTGTGTAAACTTGATCTACATACGCTGTTCCATTTGGATCGATAGGCGAAAAATCAAGTTCCCATTTTTCATTTTTAATATTGATGATTCCTTCAGAAGTAAACAACATTCC
This sequence comes from Bacteroidota bacterium, assembly GCA_039797785.1. GTDB lineage: Bacteria > Bacteroidota > Bacteroidia > Flavobacteriales_D > Crocinitomicaceae > M0103. Next base: position 10,040 of record JBDKHH010000104.1, read on the forward strand.
GTGGCGTGCATTTCTACTTGGCATCACACAATCAAACATGTCAACTCCCATTGAAATACATTCCAATAAATTCACCGGCGTTCCAACCCCCATCAAATAGCGCGGTTTTTCAGTAGGAAGAATCGAACAAACCAAATCAGTCATTGAGTACAATTCTTCATCTGGTTCACCAACAGACAAACCACCAATTGCATTTCCAACTGCATCGTGAGAAGCAATTGTTTCAGCAGATTCAGTTCGCAAATCTTTGTAAACACTTCCTTGGATAATTGGAAACAAGGCTTGCTCATAACCATATTTCGGTTCTGTCTCGTCCATTTGATTAAAACAACGTTTCAACCAACGGTGCGTCATGTGCATCGAACGTTTCGCATAATTGTAATCACACGGATACGGCGTACACTCATCAAAGGCCATAATAATATCAGCTCCGATGGTACGTTGAATATCGATTGCTTTTTCTGGCGTGAAGAAATGATAACTTCCGTTAATGTGCGATTGAAACTTCACTCCTTCTTCTTGAATTTTGCGTGAACCCGAAAGTGAATACACTTGGTAACCGCCACTATCTGTTAAAATCGGACGTTCCCAACCAATAAATTGATGTAAACCACCTGCTTTTTCAAGCACTTCTAACCCTGGTCGCAAGTATAAATGATACGTGTTTCCAAGGATGATTTGCGCCTCGACATCTTCTCTAAGCTCTTGTTGATGAACACCTTTCACTGACCCAGCTGTACCAACGGGCATGAAGATTGGCGTTTCGATTGCACCATGATCTGTTTGAAGAACTCCTGCTCTTGCTTTTGTTTTTGAATCGGTGTGAAGTAAATTAAAGTGCATAAATTGTTGAAAAATAAACGCCACAAAGATACATGTATTTCATTAAGCACCCCATCTTTGCACTAAAGCTTTAAAAAGGAATGCAATTTTTCCCCACATTTGAATTTAATTTAATCACCATTTTATTCTTATTCTTCGCCTTCATGGCGTTGATTAACTTGTTGTACACCTTTGTCATTTATGGTCGATTAGCATTTTTTAAAGAGCCTGCAAAACTTTCAGATGAACAATTGCCCCCAGTAAGCATAATCATTGCTGCACGAAATGAGTCGGACAATTTGTATGAAAACCTTCCGTATTTATTGCAACAAAATTATCCTGAATACGAAATTATTGTCATCAACAACCAATCGATTGACGATTCTGCGTATTTGTTAAATGCCTTCACACAGCAATTCGAAAATGTGCGCGTTATCGAGGTAAGCAGAAGTCAACATATCAAACCAGGGAAAAAATTACCCTTGACACTTGGAATCAAAGGAGCGAAATACGAACATTTGTTGTTTATCGATGCGGATTGCAAGCCAACTTCCAATACGTGGATCAAAAGCATGGCTTCGAATTTCGTTACAGGTAAAGAATTGGTGATTGGTTACGGTCCTTACACAAAAGAAAAAGGCTTTTTGAATCGCGTGATTCGTTTTGATACTTCTTGGATTGCCGTGAGTTATTTTTCAATGTCCTTGGCAAAACTCCCGTACATGGGCGTTGGAAGAAATATGGCTTACACGAAAACGCTGTTTAATTCGGTTAACGGATTTAAATCACACTATTCTCTTCCTTCAGGCGATGATGATTTGTTCATTCAAGAAGCGGCAAAAAAACGCAATTACGCAATCAATCTTGATCAACATTCGTATTCCTATTCTTCTCCTCACAGCACTTGGTCGGGATGGATTCGACAAAAGACACGACACTACAGCACTTCGAATCGTTATTCTCGTTTCAAAAAAATAATGTTAGGCGTATATCCTGCGAGTTTATTGCTGGTTCTTTTTTCGTTCATTATTTTGATGTTCGATGCTGATTTTCGTTGGTTAACACTTGCTTCGTTCTTATTCTTGACCTTCCTAAAATGGTGGATTCAAGGACGTTGTTTTATCAAGTTGAACGAAAATAGTTTTGTGAAATACTTGCCGTTGTGGGACATTTTCTACACAGTTTTGATGCCTGTTATTTATTATTCTTCTGATAAGAAGGAAGTGAATAAGTGGTAATTCCACTTTCTTCATTCGTACGAATCATTTAACTTTTTCACGTTATTAAAAAAGCCTTGTTAGGAAATCTAGCAATGCTGTGTCGAAACAGGCAAATTCCTTTGTTATTTTGAACCTTATTACGGAGTTCCGTTAATTGTGATTGTCAGATCATTTCTGATATACTACTATTCATCGGGAAAAATGGAAGCAAAATAAATGGTAGAAATAGAGCATTTATCAGACAAAGCGAAGCAGGATTTAATTCTTGTGGAAGCGGCGAAGAAAGGAAATCAAGCTGCCTATGCAGAATTGATGGATCGCTACCGTGAATCTATTTACTTCATGATGTTTAAAATGGTGAAACACGCCGATGATGCAGATGATTTAACCATCGAAGCATTCGGAAAAGCATTTAGCCGTTTAGATCAATATTCTCCGAGCTTTGCATTCAGTACTTGGCTCTTCAAAATTGCTTCCAATAACTGTATCGATTTCATTCGCAAAAAACGCATCAAAGTCACTTCCATGGATACTGGAATTACAACTGATGACGGCGAAGTATTGTTTGTTGATGCACGTTCTCAAACCATGGATCCTGAAGAAACAATGGTTTACGGACAAAAAGTCGTTCACATGCGTATGCTCGTTAGCAAATTGAAACCGCGTTACCGCGAATTGGTAGAAAAGCGTTATTTCGAAGAATTAAGCTACGAAGAAATTGCTGAAGAACTGAATCTTCCATTGGGAACAGTGAAAGCGCAATTGTTCCGTGCACGCGACTTCTTGGCAAATATGATTGAAAAAACGAAAGACACGATTTAATCTTTCAGGATTTCATCATCCAAATCACGTTTTCTTAGCCATTTCTCTTACTTTTGCACCATGCAAATTATTACACATTACTTTCCTAATTTAACGGAAACGCAAATCGAACAATTCGCGAAGTTGCAAGAACTTTATACTTTTTGGAATGAACAAATCAATGTGATTTCGAGAAAGGATACGGAGAATTTCTACGAACGTCACGTGCTTCATTCGCTTGGAATTGCGAAAGTAATGCCATTTGCAGACGGAAGCGAAATCCTTGACATTGGAACCGGTGGTGGCTTCCCTGGAATTCCTCTTGCGATCCTTTTCCCGAATTGTAAATTCACTTTAGTTGATTCGATTGGAAAGAAAATCAAAGTGGTAAATGAAGTTGCTGAAGCACTTGGACTAGAAAATGTCAAAGGAATTCATGAACGCGCTGAGAAAGTACCAGGAACCTTCGATTTTATTGTGAGTCGCGCGGTAACAGCAATGCCAGCGTTTTTAACATGGACAAAAGGCAAAATCAAGAAAGACAACAAAAACGAATTGAAGAATGGAATTCTTTATTTGAAAGGTGGAGATTTGACAGAAGAAATGAAACCTGTAATGAAAGCTTATGAAATTTACGAATTGAATACGTTTTTCAAAGAAGAATTTTTCGAAACGAAGAAAGTTGTTTACGTTCGATTAAAGGTAAGTTAATACCTTCTTCAATCAATAAAAGAAAATAGAAAGTTCGTTGATTACGAATTCAATTTGTAGCGTTTAAAGAACGCATCCCAATTCCAGATAAAATTACCCATTACCTCATCCATACGTTTTAAGAACAATGGATTTGGCGCTTGCATTCTTCTGAAATATTCATCTTGAAAATCATTTAACTTGTATTTGTAGAATACCGCTTTTGACATTCCGTAAATCATGTTTTTAGAAGGATGATTCACACGAGAGATGAACGATTGATAGTCACGAATTAAGCGCGAAAAGTCCAATTCTGACATATCATAGATTTTAGAAAGCTTTTCAAAAATGATTTTCTCTACACGTCCTGCTTGTTCAGCATCAAACGTACTTTCTAAGAATGATAAATTTCCAACAATCACAATCAAACCGAATTCACCGTTCTCATTTTCAGCAAGATCAGGCGATTGAACAAAAGCAACATCTTCGTTGATTAACTGCGCCACCTCTTTGAATCCGTTGTCTACGGTATCAAAAATGGCATTGATAAAAATATTGGCAACCTGGTTGTCCGATAATTTACGTTTCAGAATAGTGCTTAACATTCTTTATTCGATTGTAGTTATTGACTTTTACAAAGTTAAAGTTTGATTAACGCGTTCGACGAGGGTATGTTAAGAGGTTATTAACTAAGTTTTCAACAGTTAATCGATTCGATATCAACAATTTTAAACTTTACGCTGAATAATTCATCCGTTTAAGGACAGTTTTCGTAATTTCATCGCATCATGATTGGTTTATTTACAATGGGGAAATTATACTTAAAGCCTAACATTACGGCACTTTCCATTGTCTTATGTTTGAGTATTGCCTGTCATGCTCAGCAAACTTCTCTATCATCCTTCGATAGTTTAAAATCCGAATTTCCTTTGGTTCGAGACGTTCCAATTGAATTAGAAACAGCCGTTTATTCAAGTCTTTCACATTATCCTGAACTTCAGAACAATCCCATTCGTTTTAAACAAGCACGAATTTCAACCACTTTGAATGCACGACCTACGCTTGGATCCTTACTTTTCAGGCGAAAGGAAAATCGTCGATATGTGGTACGCATCAATTCAACAATGGCAGACAGCATCATTTCTGTCTATCACCTTTCTGAAACTGCTAAAAAAGGAATTATTGGACATGAATTTGCGCATTTTGCGGATTACGAAACGCGAAATTTCTGGCAAGTGCTTGGTCGCGCCTTCAGCTACTTATCTAAAAAACGAAAAGCAGTCTTTGAACAATCAATTGACACAGCAACGATCAAACGCGGTTTGGGACACGAATTGTATGCGTGGTCTTACTATGTTTTGTACGAATCGAACGCCACTGCTGCTTACAAAAACTTTAAGCGCGAAACGTATTTAACGCCTGAAGAAATTCATACCATTCAGCTTACTTCAACAACTCCAAAATAGGATCGCCGGTCATTGCACCAACACGTTGCAAATACAACAAATGTGTTAATGTCGCTGAGATGTCAGTAATGTTTACTCTTCTAAACACTTCTTGTTTTGGAACATTTTTTCCGTACCAAATCAATGGAACGTGCGTATCGTAATTGAAGGCTGAACCATGACTTGTTCCTTTGTGTGCCGCTTCTGAATCAACGCCTTTTGGTAAGAATCCTGGTTCAAGAATAAACAAAACATCGCCACTTTCTTTTGCGTGATATCCTCTGCGAACCATATCGCGCCATTCGTCGTCCGATGTTGAATTGTTCAATTGATGTCCGGTGAACACACGTTTCACATTCTCCCATGTTTCAACACGCGAAGCAACAAAATCTGCTACATCGTTTCTGTTCAATTTCAAGGAATCAATACGGTTGTGGTTCAAATAGATGTTCAAGTTTTCTTCCATGATGATTAAATCTGAACCATATTTCGCTGTTACTTCTTTGCGTAAGTTCACCAATTTCTCATCCAAGAAAACATATCCGCCTGGTAATTTCTTATCAACCAAATACTGAGGTACTGGAACAACGGCGTGATCGGCTGTCAAGAAAATCACAAACTCGTCCTTCCCTACTTTCGCTTCCAATTCTTTGATCAATTTCCCGATTTCTAAATCCAAACGAATGTAAAT
>JBDKHH010000105.1:0-31190 GCA_039797785.1 Bacteroidota bacterium
GGATCAAGACAAAAAGTTGTGGAGAAAAAATAGAATTCCGATTTTTGTAGGAAAAAGATTTTGGCTGATTTAGTATTATTAAAGTTATTGTTGCCAGATTATTTGGTAGACTATTTCGAAGTTATTGATTATAAAAGTGAAGGAGATGAATTGCATCTTTTTTTTGATGAAAAGAACAATCCTCCACAGGAATATGCAAAAGATAAATTGAGTTCTAAAGGCTTTCATGATGAAGTGGTAGTTCAGGATTTTCCAATTCGTGGACAACATGCTTTTCTTCATATCAAACGACGTCGTTGGCTTAATCATCAAACCAATATAGTTGTTTCAAGTAATTGGGATTTATTAGAAAAAGGGACACGAATGACTGCAGACTTTGCGGCTTTTTTAAAAGAAATCCGTCGATTCTAAAGCTTATAGTTGTGAAACCATTGGTTCTTTCTATGGCGTAAAAGGCCGAACACTTCAACGGTATTACAAGAACAAATTGAGTGATTTTAAGACTTGGCAACAACTAAAAAATGCCAAAACACATTTACTCTTTCCTCAAAATATTGGGACACAACTTTCGTTAGATGAAACTTCCTTGACACACGGTGAACTATACACTATTCTTACAAATAAATCTGCCAAAGGAAAGAAAGGGGCTATTGTGGCAATAGTTGCTGGAACAAGCTCTGAGAAAATCATCCCTTTATTACAGCAAATGCCATTAAGACAAAGAAATAAAGTCAAAGAAATCACATTAGACATGGCTGGAAGCATGAATCAAATCGCCAAAAAATGTTTCCCAAATGCGATACTTGTCACCGATCGATTCCATGTTCAAAAACTCGCCATTGAAGGCGTTCAAGAATTACGAATCAAGTATCGATGGGAAGCAATTGACAAAGAAAATATGGATATAGAAAAAGCCAAAAAGAACAAAAAAGCATATCATCCAATTGTCTTGCCAAACGGCGATTCAATAAAGCAATTACTAGCAAGAAGTAGATATATTTTATTCAAAAATGAAAATAAATGGACTGCTTCACAAAGTGATAGAGCAGCATTACTCTTTGAATATTATCCCGACATAAAGAAAGCGTATGAACTAAGTCAAAACCTGAGAAATATCTTTTTTGAAACACGAGGTAAAATATACGCAACAACACGACTAGCTAGGTGGCATGAGCAGGTAGCTCAATCAGGTTTTAAATCCTTCAATACAATCTCGCGAACGATTATGAACCATTATCAAACAATACTCAATTACTTCGATAATCGCTCAACAAACGCTTCAGCTGAATCTTTCAATGCCAAAATAAAAGCGTTCAGATCCCAATTTAGAGGAGTTAGAAATATTGAATTCTTTCTTTACAGATTAACTCAAATTTATGCGTAAAAAAATCAAGATTTTTTTACTGCTCCACAGAAATATGTCTTGATCCTCTTGATCCCATTTTTCAAAGCAGTCCACTCCGCCAAAAACCTCCCAAAACGAAAAAGCCCTTAATAGCAATGCTATCAAGGGCTTTCTTCAGTGGTGATGGACGGAATCGAACCGCCGACACAAGGATTTTCAGTCCTTTGCTCTACCGACTGAGCTACATCACCTTACCGTTATTGTGGGGGCAAAGATAATAACTTAATTTTAACTCCAAAGAAGGAAAGCGATTTTTTTTCAGATTTCTTCGATTATATTTGCACGAATGGATAAAAAAACAACAGTTTTAGTTATTGATGCAGGAAATTCCTTCTTGAAAATTGCTCTTTTTGAAAACGGAGAAATCACTCGCATACAACGAATTAAGCTCTCTGAAATTGACAACTTGACCGAGTATTACACTCAAGTTGGTCGACCTCAAGTTATTTTATCCTCTGTTTTAAATTCTGAACAAACAAAGTTCCTTTTTTCACTTTTTGATACCTGTTTTGTTGTTAATCGTGAAACAAAATTGCCAATTCGATTGAATTATACGACTGCTGAGACCTTAGGATTTGATCGTATTTGTAATGCCGTTGCTGCCCATTCCTTGAATCCTTCAGTAAAAAATTCTGCTCTCAGTATCGATATTGGCACATGTATAAAATTCGATTTTATTGATGCAGAAGGAACGTATCACGGTGGATCCATCTCGCCAGGAATTGATTTACGCTACAAATCAATGAATGATTATACGGCCAACTTGCCTTTGCTCAATACAAGAGAAACATGTGACTTGATTGGTAAATCAACACACGAAAGCATCCAATCTGGCGTTATCAATGGTATTAAAGCCGAAATTGATCAATTTATCCTGCGTTATTCCTCCGAAAATGGTGACTTAACTTTTTTTGTGACAGGTGGTGATGCACAATTCTTTGATTTCGGAGGAAAAAATGGCATCTTTGTAAACGAAAATTTGACCTTAATCGGTTTGTATCAAATATATCTGTTCAATGCGCATTAACTTTTTAACCCTTTTCTTTGTTGGAATTAGCCTATTTAATTTTGCTCAATTAAGCACCTCTCCATTTAGTTCTTACGGATTAGGCGAAAAAGGCAATGTTGATCATTCGGTTTTTACGGGTATCGGAAATTCTACAATTATGTATTTCGATTCAACTGTTTTAAATTTTTACAATCCTGCAACCTACAATACAATTGGTGTTGGTCAACCTCTATATTCATTGGGCTTATCATCGCGTATGTCGTTTTACAAACAAAATGACATAACACGCTTAACAACATCTGCCTATTTCGAACATTTTGCAATGGCATTTAGGATTAAAAAGCACTTTGGTTTTGCTTTTGGTTTGAAACCTTTTACACGCAAAGGATACGAAGTTTACGATCGAATTAAAGTAGGTTCAGATTCAATGAAATACAGCTATTTGGGAAGTGGAAATACTAGTCAATTGTTTCTTGGACTAAGTAGTAATCTACTAAAAATAGGAAACTCAACGCTTTCGGTTGGTGCGAACTTAAGTTACCTTTTTGGAACCTCTACAAATGAGCGCAGAAGTGTAATAATCACAACAGCCAATACAAATATCGGTGGCGTTGATTATAACCAATTGAATATAAAGTCTTTTCACTATGAATTAGGCGCGTATTACAAATACATTTTAAAAGAGCGTCATCTTTTCACATTGGCAGCAACGATCGAGCCTACACAAAAACTGAAAGCAACGAAAGATGAATACTTGTTTTACGGAATTGTTGATTCACCTTCATCGTTTGACACACTTTATTCCAATTCAGGACAAAAAGGAAATGTAACATTAGCAAGCAACTTTACTTTAGGATTGAACTACACGTTTAATTTTTCAGATTTACGTAAAAATCAATCTACACGCAAATCATCTATCAGTTTGAACGCAAGTTATAATTCACTTGATTGGAGCAAATTCAATAGTTCGTTTGATAGTACGAATTCATTGTTAGCAACATCAAAATTTACAGTTGGAATTCAATATATTCCAGAAACTGAATTTCTAAGAAGCTCTAATACATCAAAATTCATTGAACGAATTCGCTATCGTGCTGGAGCTTACCAATATACGTTACCTTATGCGATGAATAATACGCAGATTTCTGATCGTGGAGTTACGTTAGGAATAGGTATTCCAGTTGTAGCATTGCGTTCTGCGTCAACAATCAATTTCGGCTTTTCGTATGGCAACAGAGGAACAGGCATTGCAACAGATTTGAACGAAAAATATGTTGGAATTAATTTTGGAATTAGCATCGCACCTTCAGTTTCTGATCCTTGGTTTAGAAAACGAAAATTAGACTAATATGCGTTCTTCACTTTTTCTTGTAGTACTTGGAATTCATTTTTCCTTGAGTCTATTCGGTCAAAAAGTGCCGCATTCAGAAGAGTGTAAAGAGTTAAATTCATCGTTCAAAGCATCGCTCAACAAGAAAGACTTTCAGCAATCTGCAATTCTTTTTAATAGTGTTGTTTCATCCTGTCCTGAAGAAGAAGTGGCGGTTCTTCCAACGTATTTAGCATTTCTTAAAAAGCAAATTTCAAGTCAACAAAATTTGTCTCTAAAACAGCAAATGATTGACTCGCTTGAAAGCATTTATCTTCGCATGGAAGCCAAACAATTGTATTCAACTTCGGAGGATATTCAGCGCGCCACCTATTTAATGAACAGTCCGAATAGTAGCAATTTAAAATTAGATGAACTATTAAATAGAATCATTCATTCACACCCGGAAGGTTGCAGTGAAACATTAATTATGATGTATTACATTAATCTAAACGCTCTTTATTCTTCACGTCAAGGAAACCTTAAGCATGAATTATGGAAGCGAATGGTGAATGATTATTATTATATAACAAACACTCTTTCAACACCTATCATTTCTCCTGAAACAAAAAAAACTTTAAATCTTTACTACACAAACATAAGTAGTAAATGTGTTTCAATTGCTGAATCAACACCTTACTGTATTTCGACATTATCAACAGATGATAAAAAAAGAGCTTCAGAATTGAATTATTATATTTCGATTTATGAAAAAGCCGGTTGTATCAATGCTCCGCAGTACAATCAACTGTTGGATTCACTAAATGCGTTGGATTTTTCGAATTACATTTTCTTAAAAAAAGCGACTTACTATCGTTTAAACAAGGACTATTCGAAGGAGTTTTCTGCGCTTTATTTTGCTAAAAACGCAAATTCCGATGTACATTTTACGGATTCCATTCAACTGTTAGAAGCGCGCTGTATGCTCAACATGGGGAATTATTCAGAAGCATTCAATTTGGGAATAAAATCTTCCTCTACTTTTCCTGCAGAATTGCGCGAAATAGCAATCCAAGCCGTTCTTTCAGAAAATGGTGCGTGTGTTCTGGATGAAAAACAAAAAACATTCAACCTCATCTATTCTCAAGTGTTGATTATGGATGCAAAACGCGCTAAACTAACTATTTCAGCGACGCTCGAAGATACCGTTAGCAAGCAACAACCAAGTACCGAAAAGCGCCAACAACTGGGAATCATATCTGGTCAAACCGCCTATTTGGAATGTTGGCAAATCTCTTTTAAAATTCCTTAAGTATGCGAACCAATCGATTACTTCTTGTCGTAACGCTTCTTGCGTGTTTCACAACGCTTCTTTCCTCTTGTGTGAACGATTTGGAATCCATTCAAAAAGTTACGTACGATCCAAAAGCGCCGGATGAAGTAACGAAAAATCTGCGCGTTTTCTATACTGATTCGGGATATGCGCGCGTTGAAGTGTTTGCCGCTTTGGCTGAAACCTATTCAAAACCTGAATCTATCACAAAATTGAAAGATGGAATCAAAGTGAATTTCTTTTCTGCGGATGGTAAAATTGTTTCAACATTAACAGCACTTTATGGAGAAATCAACAATACAAAAGGAACCATGTTCGTGCGTGATTCGGTTCAATTAGTGAATTACGAAAAGAAACAACGCATGGAAACAGAAGCCTTGTTTTGGAATCAAAAAGACAGCGCCATTTATACCACTTCTAATGTTATTGTTCGCTCTCCAGACGGAATTGTTTACGGAGATGGTATTCGTACGAAACAAGATTTTTCCAGTTACGAATTCTTGAAGCCACATGGAAGAATAAATATGGGTGAAAAATAAAGTGTTCATTTGTAAATACATCCTATCTTTGCAAAAACAATTTTTAAAATGAATTTCTATAATAAAATAATGCTCTACTTCTGGCTCGCAGTTGCCGTAGTAATTATCGTTGGAACGAGTTATTTGTGTCTGACTGTTGATAGTGGATTTAAACGTTATGGATATTCATACATTTTTGGTGGTATTGCCATTTTAATGTTCTTCTTTAAACGTTGGATGATGAGACGTGTAGAAAAACACATGAAATTTCTGGAAGAGCAAAAAAATCAACCGGTTAAGTAAAACGAACTGCCATTTGTCACATCAAATGCTCATTCCTCATTGAATGATTCTTTTGAACACATTTTCGCTCTCATCACTTTCTCTTGCGTGTATTTTTAATGTTGGCTGATTGTTTCCATTATTAAAACATTCTTGCTTTTTAAACGTTTTACGTTCATGAAAAAACTTGGTTTCTTCTTTCTTTTAGCAATTTTGGTGTTTCCAATTTATGGAAATGGCCAAGCCTTGTTAAATGGAACAATCTTGGATGAAAACCAAACGCCAATCCCATTTGCAAAAGTATTCGTAAAAAACAATGCCGAACTGCGTACCGAAAGTGACGCAAATGGGTATTATGAATTACGCTTATTTCCAGGTGAATACTTCTTGGTATACAACGCACCAGGCTATAATGAACGTGAATCGTGGATAGTCATAACTGATCTTCCTGTTCAACGCGACATTCAATTGTTTCCCGTAAAACTTCATGAGCTTGAAGACATTCAAGTAACAGCTAAAAAATCGAATCCGGGCCGCGAAATCATGTTAAAAGTTGTGGCAAAACGCGACTCCATCAATCCTTGGAATTACACACACATCGTTGATGGTTATATCAAAGCGACAGAAAAATTAGATGTAAAAGTCAAGGAAGAGAAAGAAAAGAAAAACAAAGCGAACAACACCACAACAGAAACTCAAACAGGAGATGTTATAGTAGATCCTTTTGAGGAAGAACGAAAATTACAAACCGCTTTGGCGAACAACATGAATCTTGTTGAGGTTCAATTTACACGTAATTTCGCGCCTCCGTCAAATGTAAAAGAAGTGCGAAACGCCTACGAAAAACGTGGAAATGATCAAAACTTGTATTACACAACAACGGTTAAATCGAATTTCAATTTCTTTCAAAACTTATTGCATTTAGATGATTTGCATCAATCACCTGTAAGTTCACCAATTTCAGGTCCTGGAATTCTATCCTACAAATACCGTTTGGAAGAACAATACGAGGAAAATGGAAAGAAAATCAATCGCATTAAAATCATCCCGAGGAGTACAGCAACAACCACTTTAGAGGGTTACATTTGGGTAATTGACTCAACTTGGCTCGTTCAAAAATTGGAGCTTACGCTGAACAAAGGAAATTTGTTGGTTTACGATTATTTTAAAATCACGCAAACGTTTGACCATCCGGGTGATTCATTGTGTGTGTTGACGCACCAAGAATTGGATTACGGCGTAAAGTACAAAGACCAAACTTCTGTTTGTAAAACAGTTGCTGATTTCACCAATTATCGTTTTAATACTGTTTTTGCACCAAAGTTTTTCGGAAATGAAGTTGCTGTTACTGAGAAAGAAGCCTACGAAAAAGATTCTGCCTATTGGAATAAAACGCGAACTTCAACTTTAACACTTGAAGAACAAAAATACATCATTGCAAAAGACAGCATTCGCGATTACCAAAATCGCAAAGAATACCTCGATTCTGTAGATGGTATTTTTAACAAAGTTACTGTCTTAAAAGTACTTTGGTTTGGTGTTGATCATCGCAACCGCGCAAAAAAAACACAATGGACTATCTCCTCGCTTGCTGCAACAACACGACCGATGTATATAGCGGGACCGCGTATCGCACCAAGCTACTTTTATTTCAAAAAATGGGAAAATGAACATGCGCTTGATTGTTACACAGAAGCGTCCATCGGAATTCTCAACAGTGATATAAAAGGTAAAACCTGGTGGCGATATAGGTATGCCCCTTTTCATTTTGGTACCGCAAATATTCAATTCAACCATGATTTTGATGTCATTCGAAGCTATGATGCAATCACGCAAATATATAAACGCGAGAATTTCATAGAAACAACGGACGGATCTATTGGTAACAGCTATGAATTATTTAATGGATTTTATGCCGATTTTAACTTTGACTTTTCAGAACGTCGTTCCATCAACGGCTATAAATTCCTAACATTTTTGGATGAAGCGGTTCCTAACAACGACCCTTTGGAATTCGAAACGTATCAAGCAGCTGTTACTGAATTAACGTTAAGTTATACTCCAAAACAAAAATTCATGCGCGAACCAAAGAAGAAAGTTCTTTTAGGTTCAAAATACCCAACGTTTTATGTAACATACGAGCGTGGTATACCGAAACTATTCGGAAGTGACGTGGATCATGAGTATGGTCGTGCAGGAATGATGCAAACGTTTAAAATTGGAACACTCGGCACCTCATCGTATCATATCACAACTGGTAAGTTTTTAAGTGCCAAAAATCTGTACATGGCCGATTTCAAATTCCAACGAAGAAGTGATCCAATTTGGTTTTCAAATCCACTCTATTCTTTTCAAGGCTTGGATTCCTCGCTTCCTTCCAAAAAGATTTTCTACGAAGGACATTTTGTGCATCACGACAATGGTGCCATCATTAATAAAATTCCGTTCATGAAAAAAACAGGAATTGGACTTGTGATTGGTGCTGGAGCATTGTATGTACAAGAATATGATTGGCAACATTACGAATTATTTGCTGGACTTGAACGCAACTTCAAATTCTCAAAACGAAGATTGCGAATAGGCGTTTACGCTGTTGCTTCTGATGGAAATCATATAACCCCCAGGATGAATTACAAGGTGTCTTTTGCTATTCTAGACGACCGAAACATGAAATGGAATTTCTAGACGTCATTTTTTCTAGCTTTTTCACAGATCTGCCATTTATAAGCGAACTGAACTTATAATAATAATCGAACGGAGGTTAAAAAATACATTCACTTAATTTGTACATTTACACTTTCAAAAAAAGAAAGCTATGTACGGTAAAATGAAAGACCATCTTCAAGCTGAATTAAAAGCAATCGAAGAAGGAGGAATCTATAAAAGAGAACGTATAATTACAACTCCACAAGGTGCGAAAGTAAAAGTTGCTTCTGGTGACGAAGTGGTAATTATGTGTGCGAACAACTACTTGGGATTATCTTCCCATCCAGAAGTAATTGAAGCAGCAAAATCAGCATTAGACACGCACGGATATGGAATGTCATCTGTACGTTTCATTTGTGGAACGCAAGATATTCACAAAGAATTGGAAGCGAAAATTGCTAAATTTTATGGAACTGAAGATACCATTTTATACGCTGCAGCATTTGACGCGAATGGTGGAGTTTTCGAACCATTATTCGGTGAAGAAGATGCAATCATTTCAGATGAATTGAACCACGCATCGATCATTGATGGTGTACGTTTGTGTAAAGCACAACGCTACCGCTACAAGCATTCTGACATGGCCGATTTAGAAGCGCAATTAATCAAAGCACAAGACCAACGTTTCCGAATCATCGTAACCGATGGAGTTTTCTCAATGGACGGAGATATTGCAAAAATGGATCAAATTTGTGATTTAGCAGATAAATATGATGCATTGGTGATGACAGATGAATGTCACTCAGCTGGATTCATTGGTAAAACTGGTCGCGGTGTTCCAGAATATTGCAACGTTTTGGACCGTGTTGATATCATCACAGGAACTTTAGGAAAAGCGCTTGGTGGTGCAATGGGTGGATACACAACTGGGAAAAAAGAAATCATTGATATTTTACGTCAGCGTTCACGTCCTTATTTGTTCTCAAACTCTTTGGCTCCTGCAATTGTAGGTGCATCAAACAAAGTGTTTGATATTTTAAGTTCAACAACAGAATTGCGTGACAAATTAGAAGCAAATACAAAATACTTCAAAGAGCGCATTTTAGCTGCTGGATTTGATATCAAACCGGGTGATTCTCCAATCGTTCCAATTATGTTATACGATGCAGCTTTGTCACAAAAATTTGCTGACCTCTTGTTAAAAGAAGGTGTTTACGCAATTGGATTCTTTTATCCAGTTGTTGCCAAAGGTCAAGCGCGTATTCGTACACAAATTTCTGCTGCTCACAGCATTGAAGATTTAGATAAGGCAATTGCCGCATTTATTAAAGTTGGAAAAGAACTTGGAGTAATTCAATAGAAAAAAAGGCTTTTTTAACGTTCCGCTTTCATTTAGATGGTTATCTTTGAGATATGTCTAAAAGAAAGCGGAATTTTTTTTCTTACTTCATTTTGTTCATGTTCACATGGCAATTAGGCTTGCTATGCACTGCTTTTTTCTTCGATTCACCTTCTGAATTAAAACATCTTTCTACCCTAACAGATGACTCTGAAGAATCAGAAATTGACGTTTTTAAAGCAATACATGACGACGACGACCTGCTTTCCACATTTGCTGTGTTTTCGCCATCAGAAAACCCCTTGGTATTCACCAATCAGAATGAATGGTCCTTGTATCATGTTGACTTTTCTACACCCTACTCCCCTCCTGAAATGATGTAATTTTTCTTTTGCAGAATTATTCATCGTTTTATAACATTTTAATGAAATCAATATTATCACATTGGAGGCAAGATTTGCCTTCAAGTTTGGTGGTGTTCTTAGTAGCATTGCCACTTTGTTTGGGAGTAGGACTTGCTTCTACAAACAATCCACAAATCACAGGAATGCCAAATATTTTTTCCGGATTAATTGCTGGAATTATAGGTGGAATTGTTGTTGGTTTATTTAGTAAAAGTAGAATCGGCGTTTCTGGTCCTGCTGCTGGATTAATTACCATTGTACTTGGAGCTATTGCGGTTCTAGGAAGTTTTGAAGCCTTTCTTGTTACCGTAGTTTTAGCAGGCGTCATTCAATTGATTGCTGGTTTTTTAGGACTCGGTATTTTAGGAAACTACTTCCCTTCTTCCGTAATTAAAGGAATGTTGGCTTCCATTGGTATTACCTTAATTTTAAAAGAAATACCACATGCCTTAGGTTATGACAAAGACTTTTTTGGGGATGAAGCCTTTTTCCAAAACGACGGTCATAACACACTATCTGAATTATTGTACGCTTTCGGTGCGTTGCAACCAGGATCGATCATTATTAGTGCTATCTCAATCGGGATTTTAATTCTATTCGATCGTCCGTTCATGAAAAAATGGAGCATCTTTAAATTGATTCCGGGAGCACTTGTTGTCGTTTTATTAGGCGTTGGTCTGAATCAACTTTTCCTGACAATTTACCCTGATTTTTACGTCAACACAAAGCATTTGGTGCAATTACCAATTGCGAAAACGACTGAAGATTTTATTTCTTACTTTTCATTTCCAGATTTCTCGGTATTGAATAATGTGAATGTGTACGTTATTGCAGGAACGATTGCGCTTGTAGGAAGTTTGGAGACCTTGTTAAGTGTTGAAGCAACAGACAAATTAGATCCAGAAAAAAAATCTACACCTACCAACCGAGAATTAAAAGCGCAAGGAATAGGAAATATTCTTTCTGGTTTAGTCGGTGGTTTACCTATTACCCAAGTAATTGTAAGAAGTTCAGCAAATGTAAACGCTGGAGGAAAATCAAAAATGTCAACAATTTATCACGGCGTATTCCTGTTGGTGAGCGTTATCTTCCTGCCAACCGTTCTGAATTTAATTCCCTTAGCTTCTCTTGCTGCTATTTTAATCATGGTTGGATACAAACTTTCAAAAGTTCAGTTGTACAAACAAATTTTCGCCCTTGGACTAGAGCAATTCTTGCCATTTATTGCAACTATCATTGGCGTTTTGTTTACGGATTTATTGAAAGGAATTGGTATTGGAATCGCATTTTCAGTCTTTTTTATTCTCCGCAAAAACTACAGAAACAATTACAGTATAAAAAAGAATAAGGAAGAAAAAAAGATTGAACTGATTTTATCTCAAGAAGTTACTTTCCTTAACAAAAGTAGTATTCTTGAAACATTGAATCAAGTTCATGAAAATTATCACGTAATCATTGACGGCACACATTGCGATGCCATTGATTACGATGTACTTGAAATTATTCAAGAATTTAAAAATTATCGCTCGAAAGAATTGAATATTACGGTTGAAACCCTAAATATTCCCGAAATAATAGTAACCTCAAAACATTAACAAATGGAAGCATTTTATAAAAAATTACTAGACAACAATAAAGAATGGGTTGCCAAAAGCTTAGAAAGAGATCCAGATTTTTTTAGCCGATTAGCAAACGGGCAACAACCACCAATTTTATGGATTGGATGCTCCGACAGCCGAGTACCAGCAAATGAAATTATTGGTGCTCAACCGGGAGAAGTGTTTGTTCACCGTAATATTGCAAATATGGTATTGCACACGGATATGAGCATGCTGAGCGTACTCGATTACGCTGTAAACGTACTGAAAGTAAAACATATTATCGTTTGTGGACATTATGGTTGTGGTGGTGTTCAGGCAGCTTTAACAAATAAGCACATTGGATTAATCGACAACTGGATTCGTCACATTAAAGATGTGTATCGTTTCCATCAAGAAGAATTAAACGCAATTGAAGACGAAAAAACCAAATTTAATCGCTTTGTAGAGTTAAATGTGGTTGAACAAGTGTATGATTTAGCGAAAACTTCCATTATGCAAACAGCGTGGGGTCGACATCAAGACGTTCATATCCATGGTTGGGTATACGATGTAAAAGATGGTCTTGTAAATGATTTACAAATTACGTTGAAAAATAATGATTCCATATCTGAAGTTTATCAGTTAGATTTGTAATAGCAAAACGCTATTGCATGGAGCAACAACAGATTTTAACTTTAATTAATGAATTGGAACAAGCTTTCAATTCTCATGCACATACTGAAAACGGTCTTGCCATGTCAAAGTACATGAAAGGCCGTTTTCCTTTTTTTGGGATCAATGCCCCAAAACGTAAAGAACTGCAGCGTGTCTGGTTTCAAAAAATACCTAAAGATTTGTCGAATCACGATCGATGGACCATTCTCGAAGAATTGTGGGCAAAAGACGAGCGCGAATTTCATCATGTTGCCTTCGACTATCTCAATTCATGGACCAAGAAATTCATGGAACCAACAGATGCTGCGAAACTAAAATGGTTGATTTCTAACAATTCTTGGTGGGATACTGTTGATTCAATTGCGTCAAATTACTTGGGAAAATTCTGTTTAGCGTTTCCTGAAGAAGGAGCCGAATTGATCAAAGAATGGCGAAACGAAGACAATTTTTGGTTGAACCGTTCGTGTTTAATTTTTCAATTGAAATATGGGAATAATGTCGATTTTGAATTATTGAAATCCTTAATTATTCAGTTCCAACCGAACAAAGAATTTTTCATTCAAAAAGCAATTGGATGGTCCTTACGTCAATATTCTAAATTCAATCCCAAAGCAGTTGATGCTTTCGTCAAAGAAATTGACTTACAAGGATTAGCAAAACGAGAAGCAACAAAATATACATAAAATGGCATTAATTAAAGCATGTAGAGGACACGAACCTCAATTTGGAAACGATTGTTGGTTTGCTGAAAACGCGACCATTGTTGGTGATGTAATTATGGGCGACCAATGTTCGGTATGGTTCAACGCTGTTGTACGCGGCGATGTAAATTCCATCCGAATGGGCAATAAAGTGAATATTCAGGACGGCGCCGTATTACATTGTACATATGAAAAAACAACGGTAAATCTAGGAAACAATGTATCGATTGGCCACAACGCTTTGGTTCATGGATGCACTGTAGAAGACAATGTATTAATTGGAATGGGCGCGATCGTGATGGACAATTGTCACATTGAAGCAAATTGCATCATTGCCGCAGGTGCCGTTTTATTGGAAAATACACGTGCCGAATCGTGGAGCATCTATGCCGGAGTTCCCGCTAAAAAAGTTAAAACCTTGTCTCCAGAATTATTCAAAGGTGAAGTTCAGCGCATTGCTGACAACTATGTGAAATATGCAAGTTGGTTTAAATAGATCTTAGAATATAGAGATAGAATTTAGAGTTAGAATATAGAGATAGAATTCAGAAGTTAGAGAAATGAGAGATATAGAAACGTACGAAGATTGTTTATTATTGATTACCAAATTCTATGATAAACTAATAGTTGATGATCAAATTGGTCACTTTTTTCAACAGTTGGATTTAACGCACCACATTCCAAAAGTTGCTGATTTTTGGGCTTTTATCTTGGTTGACAAACCGGGCTATAGCAACAACATGATGGGTGCCCATGCAAAATTGGACCTACACGAATCCGATTTTAAGCGCTGGCTTGAATTATTCCATGAAACCATTGTTGAATATTTTCAAGGAGAAAAAGCAAACTTGGCCATCGAACGTTCGAAGTTAGTTGCATGGACCATGACATCCAAACTTTAATTTTTTATTAAATACTTTAAAATCAATTTCAAATAACGTATTTTTACCACGAAAGAATAGGAAAACTGACTATTTTCATTGAAACCACAATTTTACGCTTATGAAATCTTTATTATTTGCAGTTAGTTTATTGACGCTGTCTTTTCAACTGAATGCTCAAGAAATTTGTTTAGTATCTGCAGATTACATCGATGGTACAAATTACATTGTTTCATGGGAGAAACCTTTCGATACTTCTGGCCTTGACAGTGTGTATATTTATCGCAAAGTTGGAACCGAACCGAACTTTACAAAAGTGGGCGCTCAAGGAATGGCTGAATTATCGCTTTTTAAAGACTTAACATCAAATACAATGGATACGACAAAATACAAGATTTCTTTTGTCGACAATGCAGGAAATGAATCAGTCTTATCACCATGGCATCAAGCTGTTGTTTTAGATTATTCTGCTGAAACGTTGATTTGGACCAAATACAAAAAAGAAAATCAAGTAGACGAAACATACATCGTTTCGTACGAATGTTTGCGTGATCAAACTGGTCTTGGAGCTTATGCAAGTATGGGAATTTGGGATTGGGGTGGTACAAATTCTTGGTTCGATCAAGAAGCCTTTGCAAATCCAGAATCTACTTACTATGTTGAAGTTGTTTTACCTTCTTGTTACATTTCGAAAGCGAATATCAATACGTCTCGTTCAAACATTAAAAAACAATTTTCAAATTCAGAAGTATCCATAAACGAAGCGTCAGCATCTGAAATCCTAGCGTTTTATCCAAATCCTGCTTCTACACAATTAACTTTTAAAATTCAGCCGTCTTACGTTAATTCTAACTTCACAATTGTTGATTTTAATGGCAAAAAAGTATTAACTGGTAAAGTTTCTTCTACTGAAATGAACATTAATATTCAGGATTTACCAAAAGGCGCTTACTTTTTCAACGTTGAAAATGCATCAACTGGCTTGACTAAAACGTTTGTAAAAAACTAAAAGAAACAGCAACTAGGGAAGCAGAAATTTTACTTTTAAATTTGGTAACATTTACTTGCCTTCCGAATTAAATCTACAATTAGCTGATTCACTTTCAGTTGATTAACGATTGCTTTATTTTATTCAAAAGACTGCACTCTCCATGTGTTTTTTTTGGTAAATCAATAAAATTTGATCAATTTTGAACTGTAAATTTATACGTTATGAAACCACTTTTCCATTATTCTAAAATTGCCTTTTTTATAGCATTCATCACTTCAGCGTCGTTTGCTCAAGATGTATGTATGGTAACATCTGATTTTCAGACTGGTGAACACTACATGGTGATTTATAATAAGCCAGCAGATATTACTGGAATCGACAGTGTTCTTTTCTTTAGACGTCAAGGACAGGAAACCGTTTTCACTCAAATTGGCTCGCAAAGCATCAATGAACTTTCATACTTCGTTGATTATACATCAAACACATTAGACACAACAAAATACGCCATAAAACTTAAAGATGTTACTGGTGGGTTAACGCCACTTTCATTTTATCATCAAGGTGTTGTTTTGGACTATTCACCATTAGGTTGGGTTCAAGGATCTTTGACTTGGACAAAATATAAAAAAGAGGATCAAACAACGGAAAGTTACCAAGATTTCAATTGTATGATGGATGAAACTGGTTTAGGCGCATACGTTTCAATGGGATATTTCATGTGGTACCAAAATTATTGGACTGATGCAAACTATTCTAGTCATCCAAACGCTCAATATTATATTGAAACTACTTTACCAAGTTGTGACGTAACGAAAGCAAACATTAACACATCTAGATCGAATATCAAGAAACAATTTTCGAATGCTGTTGCGAGTGTTGATTCTCCAATGCCATTGATTTCGATGCAAATTTCTCCCAATCCGATTGAATCGACCTTAAACGTTTTGTTTGATTCACAATTAATTGGAGCTAAATTGACAATTCTAAACTTGGAAGGGAAAATTATTCATTCTGGAAATGTTCAATCAAATGATATGTCAATTGACCTGAACGAAATTGCTGCCGGATCCTATTTGTTGCATGTTGAAACATCAAGCAAAGTATATTCTCAGGTATTCTTAAAGAATTAATTGGACATTCTTAAACCACGCAAACCAAGCTATTTAACAGTGAGTTTCATAAAGTACTATTCTATTGTTGCTTTTCTATTAATTGGATTCAATTCGGTTTCACAAAAGCATAATATATTAAATTACTCAACTCGCGACGGACTTTCAAGTCAAATTGTAAATGATGTTTTCCAAGATAAGGATGGCTATTTATGGTTTGCAACACAATCGGGAATCAGTAAGTTTGACGGACATGAATTCACCGAGTTTGCCCCTGTAGATAAACTGATTGGCGTTGATGCTGTGACAATCATCCAAGATAAAAAAGGGCGAATTATCATTGGAACAAATACAAATGGTCTTTTCATTCATGATTTTAAATCCACGAAGAATTATTATCAAAACAATGGATTAGCCAGTAATGTTGTGCGTAAATTATTCATCGACAATTCAGGCGTTTTATGGGTTTTAACGGATAAGGGTGTTTACAAATTCATTGATGATAAACTCATTCCTGTAAACGATTCTAAACGTTTCTTCAAAGATGGCGTTTTGTCCATGACACAGACAAAAAATGGAGATTTATGGTTTGGTACTCAAGGAAAAGGACTTGTTTCTTATTCCAAAAATCACTTTAATTATTTCGGCGCGAAAGATGGAATTTTAGATGATTATATTTTTTCACTCGCAACAAAAGGAGATAGCGTACTAATTGGAACAACCAATAAAGGTGTTTACATTGGTTATAAAAATGTGTTTCAACCTTTAATGAAAAAGGAAATTGAAAACGCATGGATTTCTGCAATCTTACCGTCCAAAAATGAATTGCATATTATTAGCTCGAATGGTTTAGTAATTGTCAAAAACTCTGGTGCGCATGAGCACATCTCTGAAAAAAATGGCCTTGCATCCAACGATCTTTACAATGGATTCTTTGATCGTGAAAGAAATTTATGGCTAACGTCTGGAAATGGAATCTCCTGTTTGCGAAAGGAAGAAATTATTTCCATTGACAAAGAAGCTGGTTTATCAGACGATAAAATCACGAGTATCACACAACTTTCAAATGGAAGTATTGCCGTTGGAACCTATGGATCCGGAGTTAATTTATTAAATGCTAAAGGTGAAGTTTTAAGACAAATTAAACCAGATATTCTGATCAATGCGAAAATAACCACACTTCAAGAAGTTCCTTTTAAAAAAGAACTTTGGATTGGCTTAGAACAATCTGATTATGCGCTCATCATTCTTGACACAGAGACATTCGCAGTAAAAAAGAAGATCCAACGAATAAAAGGTGTTTTTCTTCAAACAATTACAAAAATATCAGTTGACGAACAAAATCGCATTTGGGTTGGAACATTCAATGCGGGACTTTTCCGAATTTCTGCCAAGGACACACTTTCGTACAACATAAAAAATCTTCTTCCTTCCAATGAAGTTTATACCTTTTTGATAGACAAATCAGGGGTTCCTTGGGTAAGCTTATATCAAAAGGGACTTTACAAATTGGACAAGGGCATTTTTAAACGTATTTATGATAAAAAATTATTAACCGATAAGTTTATTCAGTCCTTAGAATTGGATGCAAATGGAGCGCTTTACATCGGTACAAAATCGCATGGAATCACCATTTTTAAGAATGGTAAATTCACCCAAGTGAATAAAACGGATGGTTTAACATCGAATTCAATTCAATCACTCGTTAGCAATGGTAATCAACTTTGGTTAGGAACGGAAAGAGGTGTTCAGTTGATTAAATTTGATGGAAACGGAAAATTCACCATTACAACCTATGACAACCGAAGTGGTCTAAGTAATCTTGAAGTACAGCAAAACGCTC
The DNA here is from genome assembly GCA_039797785.1 of Bacteroidota bacterium. Lineage (GTDB taxonomy): Bacteria > Bacteroidota > Bacteroidia > Flavobacteriales_D > Crocinitomicaceae > M0103. The sequence continues at coordinate 18,026 of JBDKHH010000105.1, forward strand.
TATTATTCACGGACAATGCCATTTGGGTTGGTTCTACAACTGGTTTGTCACGCATCAATCACATAATCAATGAACGCAGTAAAACAAAGCCATTAATTGCCTTAAAATCTATAAAACTATTCTATAATCCTGTCGATTGGACCAAAAAGAAAAATGTAGAATTAAACAAATTTGGTATTCCAATCGCTTTAGATCTTCCGTATAAAGAAAACCATTTAACGTTTGAATATTCTGCACTTACCAATAGTTCTGTTTCATATTCCTTTATGCTGGTTGGTGAAGATGCAACATGGTCACCACTTACAGATAAACGCGAAGTAACGTATTCAAATTTAAGTCCAGGAAGCTATACATTTAAAGTTAAATCAATCGATAATTTCGGCGTAGAAAGTATTGAACTGTCCATTCCTGTTATCATCAATAGTCCATTTTGGCAAACGTTGTGGTTTAGAATAAGTTTAATTCTTGTAATAGTAATCCTTATCGTTTCCTTTATTCGTGTTCGTGAAAGAAACTATCGTACACAACAAATTGCACTAGAGAAAACTGTACAGGAACGCACAAAAGAAGTTGTTTTAGAATCCAATAAGGCGGAACAGCAAAAGAAGCTTGTAGAGCTTAAAAACAAGGAAATACTGGATAGTATCACCTATGCGAAGCGAATTCAAACAGCGATGTTGCCATCAAATGAATTATTACAAAAAGCATTTGGAATGGTAACAGTTGTGTATATGCCCAAAGATATTGTTGCAGGTGATTTTTATTGGTTTGATCAATTTGAACATTTAAAATTAATTGGTGTTGCAGATTGTACAGGCCATGGTGTTCCTGGTGCAATGGTTTCGGTTGTATGCAACAATGCTTTAAATCGTGCCACGCGTGAGTACGGACTAACGGAGCCAGCCAAAATATTAGACAAAACACGAGAATTAATTTTAAGTGAATTTTCAAAAAATGAACAAGACATAAAAGATGGAATGGACATTTCATTGGCTTGTTATAATGAAAACGATCGAACACTTGAATGGTCAGGTGCCAATTTATCTCTTTGGATTTTGAAATCCAATTCATCTGAAATCATCGAAATTAAAGGGGACAAACAACCGATCGGTTCGCATGTCAACAATAATTTGTACACCAACCATTCAATACAACTTGAAACTGGTGATTCATTTTATCTATTTTCTGATGGTTTCCCTGATCAATTTGGTGGTCCGAACGGTAAAAAACTAAAATCAGCCTCTCTGAAAAAAATCATTCTTTCCAATGGAAGTGTTCCTTTCGAAAAGCACGAAACGCTTTTAAAGAACTATTTCAATGAATGGAAAGGCGATCAAGAACAAGTCGATGATGTTTGTCTTCTTGGAATTAAAATAAGCTAAACTAAATTTTGCTCATTAACGGATCACTGTTACAAAACCGTGATATAGTTTACGGACATCGTTTGCTGGTTTAAAATAAACGATATAGGTATACACGCCATCTTGAACTGGATTCCCAGAACTCATATCTGTACCATCCCACGTTAGCTGATTTTCTGAAAACTTTGCAATAATATTTCCCCAACGATTGATAATATATCCTTCCTCAACAATTCCGCCTTGAACAACTATTGCAAACGTATCGTTCAGATTATCATTGTTTGCTGTAAATACATTCGGAATAAAAATTACGTCAGGTTCTACCGTGCAATTTTCTAAAATAACATTTATCGTATGGGTGAATGAACAACCGTCAGCTGTCTGTTCAATTTGTGTGACTACTTGTGAATCAAATATCCATTGATTAAAAACAAAAACTGAATCGAATTCACATAAAACAATATTCTCTGTAACATCATTTGCCGTATAATTTGACAACTGAACTACCTGAGTTGAATCACAACCGTTGACATCAATAAAAACTTGCGAATACGTTCCTGAAGTTGATTCATAATTCCCAAAAATCACTACTGAATCACCAGGACAAATACTCAAATTCTCCGTTACAATTTGTGGAGTACAACCAGAAGTAACAATCACATTGATACACTCTTGATCGGCACAAGTTCCTGACCCTAACTGATAGCAAATTTGCCACGTCCCTTCTCCAGCTACCTGAGGATTAAAAACACCTGAAGCAGAAAGACACGATCCACATGTTGAGGTCCAAGTTCCACCAGGATTTGTTGCGATCATTTGTTGTGGTCCATCTGTAACTGTAAACGGTCCAGCATTTTGAATAGATGCATCTGCATTCGCTTGTCCAGCAACAACAGTAGCAGATTGAGTTACACTGCAACCAGTAGACGTTGTAATTTCTAAACTATACGTTCCGGGACAAACATTTGACAAGTTAGCACTCGTTGCACCGTTCGACCACAAATACGTATAAGGCGCTTGCCCATTTGTTACTGAAGAAGTTATCGAACCATCGCATGCATTAACACATGTTTCGTTGGAAGCGGTCAATGTTAATGTCAATCCAGGATTAATACTACATTGTGGATTCATGGTTGCAATCCAAGCGTCATTTGCAGCGTTATTAGGCGCTCCAGGGGTCTCATTTACTCCAACAGTACCAGAAGTCCAATTCGCTTGCGTATTCCAATTGTTAGACGTGTTATTTGTAAACGAAAAAACTTTACCAGCGGCAGTTCCAGAAAAATAAATAATTGTGTTGTTTGAGTTATTTCCCCAACTTACGCTGTGAAATGGAATTCCTGTTGACGGAATTGTAGGCACTTGAAATGAATCATCAGAATTTGCCATTGCCAATTGGTTCCATGCTCCACCACTCGTCCAATCTGGATCTGGCGGATAAGCGGCATTTGTCGTGGTTGGACTAACGATTGTTTTCTCAAGTAGTGTTGATGATGCGGGTATAATTAAACGACAATTCCCATCTGTCAGCGATAAATCATTTGGAGGCAAAGCTGAATTTGGGCTAGCTTCATTGTAAATGACAATATATGTTCCTTGTGGTACGCTTTGCCAAAAAGGAATATTCGCAAATCGAACAGCACCTGAAGCGATACCTGTTCCAGAACCCGTTGCGAAATAACCATTGTTATCATCAATAATCACTTTTCGTAAATCCAATGAAGGGACAGGAGTTGTGCAGGTTGGAGAACCAATTACAACAAATTCGACATATTCGCTTGAACCAGTTCCCTGAGAAATCTCGTTGATGATTAATTGTTGGCCAAAAGAACCAAAAGAAGCACCTAAAACACTAAAAAATAAGAATAACCTAAACATACGTTTATATCAAACATCCCATTTGCAATTGGTTTCAGTACAACACAAGGGTTTACTTCAAGGAGAACAACTGCAAATTCCGGTGCAAAGTTACGAGAACTATTCCACCCAAAAAAATAAAATGATTAAGCTTTTGTAAATAAATTATTACAATTTGATATGCTCCGATTTCACTTCTCTTCCGAAAAAAACAGAAGCTTTTTTATCAAATTCTACAGCTGATTCTGTTGTTAAAAAATGAAGCGAACCTGTTTGGGTTAATTTACAATTCAGTTCAGAATGCCTTGTTAAATACTCTTCCAATTTTTCCGCTACAATTGCACCCTGAGAGATGACATTAATCGAATCTGGTAGCAACGATTCTATGTATTCTTTTAAAATTGGGTAATGCGTGCACGCCAAAATAATTGTATCAATTTTTGGATCTTTTTCTAGTAAGGCTTTAACGTCCTCTTCAATAAAGAGTTTCCCAGCGGTCGAATCATGACGATGATTTTCAATCAGCGGAACCCACATTGGGCAAGCGTGTTGCACCACTTCAACAGTTGGAGCATACTTCGAAAGTTCAATCACATAGGATTCCGATTTCACAGTACCTTCAGTAGCAAGTATTCCAACATGGCCTGTTTGAGTCAGATCGCCAATAATTTCCGTGCTTGGACGAATGACTCCCAACACACGTTTATTCGGATCAATCGTAGGCAAATCATTTTGTTGAATTGAGCGAAGTGCTTTTGCAGAAGCTGTGTTACATGCTAAAACAACAAGCTCACAACCTCTGTCAAATAGTTCCTTGACGGCTTCTAAGGTATAATCATAAACAACTTCAAAAGAACGCGTTCCGTATGGTGCACGAGCATTATCTCCCAAATAGATATAATCGTAATTCGGCAAGCGATCAACAATTTCAGAAAGAACAGTTAAACCACCATAACCAGAATCAAAAACACCAATAGAAATCCTTTTTTTCATTGAACCAAAACTACAAAAAAAGGGTAACCATTTAAATGATTACCCTTAGAAATATCTAAATCTTTTAATTATTTCATTGCCTCAGCATCCAAACGAAGTAACTCAACGATTACCTCACTTGTGATATCCATTCCACCTTTGAAATAAAGAGTAACAGACTCATCAATTACATAATTCAATTTTTTACGTTCAGAAACAATTTCTACCGATTTTTGAACACGCTCTAAAATAGGTTTGTTCAATTCTTGGCTGTACAATTGCATTTCTTGCTGCAATGATTGCTCACGATCTTGTAAATTTTGCTGTTTTTTCATTAACTTATCTTCAGCAATTTTAATTTCAACAGGAGTCATTTTTGGACGATCTGCCTCATATTTTGCTAAAGCAGCATTAAAATCAGCCTCCATTTCTTGCAATTCTTTTACTCCATTTGCTTCAAACTCTTGCAATTTTGTCATCGCAATTTTACGAGATGGCAATGTATCCAACAATTTTTGTGAGTTCACATGCGCCACTTTTGACTGTGCCATCACAGTTCCTACACTAAACATTACCACAAGGGCTAATAACAACTTTTTCATTTTTGTGTTTTTGTTTTTATTAATTATTTACCAGAGACACCCATTTCTTTCAAAACTTCATCGCTGATGTCGAGTTTGTTGTCCGCGTATACCAAATTGCTTTGATTTGCTTTATCGAACACAAAACTATAATTTCTTTTTGAGGCAACCTTCTGCATGGCGTCAAAAACTCTGTCTTGAATTGGTTTAATCAATTCTTGACGTTTTTGAAAGTAATCACCACTAACACCGAAACGCATTTTTTGTAATTCTAACGCTTCTGTTTCCAGTTTTTCAATTTCATCTTTTCGTTTTGTCTTTTCTTCTGTTGGTAAAAGAACTTCTTCACGAGCGAAATTTTCTTTTTTCTGTTTTAAAACTTCGTAACGTTCTTCAATCTCTTTCGTCCAACGATCAGCCAATTTATCCAACTTTTCTTTTGCCTCTTTATATTCTGGAACGTTTCCCAAGATAAATTCAGAGTCGATATAAGCGTACTTTTGACCATAGGCAAATGCTGTGCCAAATAGTAAAACGAAAATAAACAATAGCTTTTTCATAATTTCAATTTGAAGCCGAACGACCAAATTAATAATTTTATTGTGTTCAGCAAGAATTAAAGTTCTCCTAAATTCATCCCAATGGTAAAACTCAACTTAGGATAGAAACCTCTATTTTGAATTGATTCATCTGAACCTCCCGTTGCTCCTGCATTAGGTGACCAAGTATCCAATTTATCAAATCCAAGTCCATAATCCAATCCAAGCATACCAAACATTGGCAAGAAAACACGAATACCAATACCTGCAGAACGTTTAACATTGAACGGATTGAATCGACCGAAACTTGGGTATGTATTCCCTGCCTCAGCAAACGCTAGTGCAAAGAATGTTGCAGATGGATTCAACGATATTGGATAACGCAATTCTAAGGTATATTTTGCAATGATTGGATCTCCACCTGAGGACGACAAGGTATTATCTTCGTATCCTCTCAAAGCAATAATTTCGCGTCCACCCAATTGATTCACACCTGAAAGACCACTACCACCCAATGAGAATCGCTCAAATGGTGTTACGCCACGCGATGCGGTATAAGCTCCCATGTACGAGAATCCAAAGCGCGACATCAATACCAATTTTTTATCCTTTGTCAATGGGAAGAACCATTCACCAGTAAACTTAAGTTTATAATATTCTAAGAATTTATATTTTTCTTGATCCGATAAACCAGTAAAATCTTTGTTACCATTAAACAAGAAATAAGGCAAAGACGATTTAGCAGTAAAGGTGATATTCGATCCACTTTGCGGATAAATTGGTGCACTTACTGAACTTCTTTGTAAGACATATTTTAATGCTAAATCATTCGCATATCCATTGTTAAAAATTGGGAAATATGCATATTCATTTACATCATAATACTGATATGAAAATTCATAATAAGCCGTAAAATAATCATCTGGAATTTTCTTTCTTCTTCCCAAACCAATACCCGTTCCTGTGATTCCAATTCCTGTATAAGCGTCATTCGATGGTAAATAACCATTACCCATTGCAGTATGATTGATGTAATACGTTAAGGAATTCGGTTTTTTACCACCTAACCATGGTTCAGTGAATGAGAAGTTATACCCTTGATAATAACGACCATTACTTTGAGCACGAATCGATAATCGTTGTCCATCACCACCTGGAAGTGGAGACCAAGCACCTTTTTTAAAGATGTTTTTTGTCGAGAAGTTATTGAACGTTAACCCTAAAGTTCCAATGATTCTACCTTTACTTACTGCGCTAGCACCACCGTAACCTCCAGAAAGTTCAATTTGATCCGATGATTTTTCTTCAACTACGTATTCAATATCAACTGTTCCGTCAGCAGGATTTGGTATTGGATTCACTTGAAAAGCTTGCTCATTGAAGAAGCCTAATTGCGCTAATTCACGCTGTGTTCGAATAATATCATTTCGGTTAAATAAATCACCTGGTTTCGTGCGTATTTCACGACGAATAACATGATCATTTGTTTTTGTATTTCCGCTAATAATAATACGTCTTACACGTGCTTCTTTACCTTCAATAACACGCATTTGATAATTAATATGATTTCCAGAAACATTTGTCTCAACTGGAATTACTTGGAAAAATAAGTATCCACGATCCATGTACAACGATGAAATATCTCTTCCATCTTCACTCATGAATAATCGCTTCTCAATCAAGGATTTATTATAAATATCACCTCTTTTAATTCCTAAAACTGTATCTAAATAAGATGATCTGAATTTCGTGTTTCCAATCCATTCAATATCTCCAAAATAATACTTAGAACCTTCTTCAATTTGAATATCGATATATAGGTTTTTCTCACCTTCTTTATAAACCGTATCAAACGAAATGTGTGCGTCTCTTAAACCAACCGCATTGAACTTATCCAATAAAGCCAATTTGTCTTTCTCATAAGAGCTTTCTGTAAACTTAGATCGCTTGAAAAATCTCCACAATTTCTTTTCTTTGGTATCTTTCATTGCCATTTTCAGCTTCCATGTTGGCACTGTTACATTTCCATCAATGTTGATTTTTTTAATTCCAACTTTATGTCCTTTCACGATGTCAATCAAGAAAATTTCTGAATTGTTCATTAAGGTATCCGTAACACGGTTTATTTTAACAGAAGTAGAATAATATCCTTTTTCTCTAAAATATCCTTTAATCTTACTTTCAGTTTGATAAACAAGGTTTTCAGTGATTGTTTTACCAGAATACAAGGCAATTTCTTCTCTTACCTTATCAGCGTCACGCTTATTAATTCCTTTGAATTTAAATCGTGACAGTTTAGCTCTTGGTGTTACATTAATCGTTAAATAGATTACTCCAGCAACCTCTTTACTTGCGTATATTTCTACATCCGAAAAGATACCTTCATTCCAAAGATTTTTTATTGCTTTTGCAATTTGATCTCCTGGAATAAAAATCGTTTGACCTTGTCTTAACCCAGCAATTAATTTGATTGCTTGATGATCAAAATTATCAGCTCCAACCACTTGAATTGGTCCGATTTCATATTCCTTTGGCTTTTTATAATCAATTGTCAAATCACCTAAAGATACAGGTCCAGAAGCAGTTAATGTGTCTTGCGCAAACGAATTGCCCAAAACAAAAATAAAAAGCACTAGAAAAAGATTTAATTTCATCATATTATTAGGTTAATTGTTCAGATACCATTCCAAAACGGCGTTCACGTGATTGATAATCTAGAACTGCTTTAAAAAGGTCTTCACTTTTAAAATCAGGCCATAAAACTTCAGTGAAATGGAATTCAGCGTAAGCCACTTGCCATAACAAAAAGTTGCTGATTCGATATTCTCCACTGGTTCTAATCAATAATTCTGGATCTGGAATTTGGTTTGTTGTGAGATAAGAAGAAAAAAGAGTTGCATCAATTGCGTTTACATCCAATGTTTCATTTTTTGCTTCACTGGCAATTCGTTTGACTGCGTTTACAATCTCCCATCTTGAGCTATAATTCAAGGCTAGAACCATTGTAATTTCAGAATTGTCTTTTGTTAAATCGATTGATTCTTGCAATTCATTCTGACATGCTTCAGGCAAACCAGCTATGTCACCAATTGCTAACAAACGTACGCCGCTATCCGAAAGCTCTTTTACTTCATTTGCCAGCGATTTAACTAACAAATCCATTAAACCATCTACCTCTTCTTTTGGTCGATTCCAATTTTCAGTAGAGAATGCATAAAGTGTCAGGTATTTAACTTTTAATTCTTTCGCAGCTTTTAGTGTCTCACGCACAGATTCAACACCAAAATTGTGCCCATACAAACGCATGTGCCCTTGCTTTTTAGCCCAGCGACCATTCCCATCCATAATGATAGCAATGTGTTCCGGTGTTCTAGTTAAATCTATTTTAGACAAATAATCCATTCTTATGTTTAGAATTAAAAACGAAAATAATCAAACAATCGTATTTAACCTTATGAAGTTCTTGAGGTTAACATACCTTAACAAAAAAGAGGGAAATGGCCAGCCAAATCCCTCTTCTCTAATTTTATTTTCTATTACTCGGCAAGGATGATGATTTTATCATTCTGAAGTTCCATCACTCCACCTTTAATAGCAACACGAATTACTTTAGAATTCGATTTATCATCTTGAATAAGATCACTTGTTTTATCAAATCGTTCAAACGTCATTGACAAATCCACTTTCACCATTCCTTCTTTCAAAGCAGAGATGATTGGTGCGTGACCTCTTAAAACCTGAAATGAACCATCTAACCCTGGCAATTGAACTGCTTCAACTTCGCCATCAAAGATTTTCGTTTCCGGTGTTATAATTTCCAAATGCATTGTATTCTGTTTTTAGTTGGAGCGAACTCCTTTACAATCATTTATTAAGCGTTAGCTTCAGCCAACATTTTATCTCCAGCAGCAATAACATCTTCGATACCACCTTTCAAGTTGAATGCAGCTTCAGGATATTTATCGTAAGCACCATCAAGGATAGCGTTAAATGCTTTGATTGTATCTTGAATATCAACCAAAACTCCTGGGATACCTGTAAATTGCTCAGCTACGTGGAAAGGTTGAGACAAGAAACGTTGAACACGACGTGCTCTGTGTACAACTGATTTATCTTCTTCAGATAACTCATCCATACCAAGAATCGCGATAATATCTTGTAACTCTTTGTAACGTTGTAATGTAATTTTCACACGTTGTGCACAGTTGTAGTGTTCTTCACCAACAATTTCAGGAGTCAAGATACGAGAAGTAGAATCCAATGGATCCACCGCTGGATAAATTCCTAACTCAGCAATTTTACGTGACAATACCGTTGTAGCATCCAAGTGAGCAAATGTATTTGCTGGCGCTGGATCGGTAAGGTCATCCGCAGGTACGTAAACCGCTTGTACAGATGTAATAGATCCATTTTTAGTTGACGTAATACGCTCTTGCATCGCACCCATCTCAGAAGCCAACGTTGGTTGGTAACCTACTGCTGATGGCATACGTCCAAGAAGTGCAGACACCTCAGAACCAGCTTGTGTAAATCGGAAGATGTTATCAACGAAGAAAAGGATATCTTTTCCTTGTCCGTCACCTTCACCATCACGGTAATATTCAGCCATTGTTAATCCTGACAAGGCAACACGCGCACGTGCTCCAGGAGGCTCGTTCATTTGACCGAAAACGAATGTTGCTTTAGACTCAACCATTCCAGGGACATCGATCTTAGAAAGATCCCATCCACCTTCTTCCATTGAGTGCATAAATGCATCACCATATTTAATAATTCCTGATTCCAACATCTCACGAAGAAGGTCATTTCCTTCACGTGTACGCTCACCAACTCCTGCGAATACAGAAAGTCCACCGTGACCTTTAGCGATATTGTTAATCAACTCTTGAATCAATACTGTTTTACCTACTCCGGCACCACCGAACAAACCAATTTTACCTCCTTTTGCGTATGGCTCAATTAAGTCAATTACTTTAATTCCTGTGAAAAGAACCTCAGTCGCAGTAGACAATTGGTCGAATTTTGGAGCTTCACGGTGAATTGGCAATCCGTTTGAATTGTCAACAACGTTAATTCCATCAATCGCTTCACCAACAACGTTGAACAAACGTCCTTTGATTTGATCTCCAATTGGCATTTTGATCGCACTTCCAGTTGAAGTAACTTCCATTCCACGACGGAAACCGTCAGTTGAATCCATTGAAATTGTTCTAACAGAATTCTCTCCAACGTGTGATTGTACTTCTAATACAACACGTGTTCCATCTGCTTTTCTAACTTCCAATGCATCATAGATATTTGGAAGCGCCACTCCTTTTTCGAAGTTTACGTCAACTACAGGACCAATTACCTGTGAAATATTTCCTTTAATTCCGGACATTTTGGTGTCTTTTAAATATTAATTACTATCAGTGAACAAATCACTGTTTTGAATTTGGGCGCAAAGATACATCAATTATTCTAAGTGACATAAATTCGAGAACTTAAATTTTTAAAAAAATGCTATTTTTCTTAAAAGTGAAGATGCCCGAAGTTCTTTTTGATTAAAAAGCGAACAGGTAAGTATGAAAATAAGAAGCTTAAAAGCGAAACTAACACCACAATCAATAGTCCATCCGCCAAAGATAATTTAATAGGAAAAGCCTCGCCTCCTGAATTTGGCATCGTTAAAATAGCCCATTTCAGTTGAGCTAAACAAATCGCATAGCCCAATACCAAGCCAAAGACAATTCCCTTTCCTGCTATCAAAATTCCTTCAAAAAAGAAAATTTGGAACACCGTTTTTTTATCAGCCCCAAAACTAATCATTGTGTCTACATTCTCTTTTTTCTCAACAAACAACATCGTAAGTGATGCCACTAAATTAAATGCCGCCAAAATGAAAATGAACAGCAAAATAATCAGTACAATCAATTTCTCAGATTTACTTGTTTTGAAGATCAGTTCATTCTTTTCGTAATTTGTTTTTACAGAAAAGTCGTTTCCCAATTTTTGTTGGATTGTTTCTTTCACGGATTGATTCTCAAATCCATCCTTCACGTCTACATAAATCGCTGTAATATCTTCTGAATAATTCAACACATCACGCGCATAGCTTAGTGGGACAATCAATTTTTCAGCATTCACTTCGCGATTGAAATTCATTCGTCCAGCCAATGACAATCTTCTTGTCGTGAATGGATTTGAACCTACACGCACTTTTGCATCACGTTTCGGCGCAAAAACAGTTATTTCTTCAAATCCAACACGTTCAGGAATGAATCCTCCCAATTTATCCAACAAACTTGCACCTATAATTCCGTATTCTGTGTCATTTTTGGTGATAAATGAAGCACCTTCAATCAGGTGTTTGTCCATTTTTGAAAAGTTCAGAAATGATTCCTCAACACCAACCATCACTGCATTTACACGTTTTTTTTCGTGGTTCAACACAACAATTTCCTCAATTGCTTTTGAAGAATTTGATACACCATCTATACTTGAAAGTGCCTTAAAATCGATTTGACTTTCAGGAAACGTTTTCGCGACTTCTGATCGAATTGTAATATCTGAATCAAAATCAGAATAGAGTTTTTCAATCATTCCTTCGATGCCATTAAAAGCAGAAAGTAGAATAATCAATGCGGCTGTAATGAACATAATACCGATGACCGAAATGCGTGTAATTAAATTAATTACATTCTTTTTCCGTTTAGCGGAAAGGTATCGTTTCGCTATGTAAAATGAAACATTGATGGTTTCTACTATTTTTTAAGCAATTGCTCAATTTCCATTGCGTAATCCAATGAATCATCGATAAAGAATAATAACTCAGGAATTTTGCGCATGTTTTTCAAACGTTTACCAACATCACCGCGGATTTTACCAACGTTTTCTTTTACACTTGCTAACACTTCTTTTTTATCTGGACCTGCGAAAACAGACAAATAACATCTTGCCAATGATAAATCTGAAGTTACACGAACTGTTGTAACAGAAACCATAGCACCTAAGCAAATTTCTCGTGCATTTCGTTGAAAAAACACAGATAATTCCTCTTGAATTACCCCTTCAATTTTGTTTTGTCTAATTGAACCCATGGTGCAAAAGTAACAATTGTTCGCCCTGATTTATACACTTAGGAAAACAAAAACTTATCTTTGACCCACATGAAAGAGTTTTTAGAGATTTATAGATACACATTTACGTATAGAGGAAGAGCAATTTTGGTGATTGTTTCAAACCTACTTTTTGTTATTTTCAATCTTATTTCATTGGTTCTTTTTATACCAGTTCTTCAGTTAATCTTTAAGCCCGCAGAAGAAGTTCCAGATTTAATTGCGCCACATTGGTCAGGAAATCTATTGGACATTTTTGCATACATTAAAGATTCTTACAATTTCTTCATGCAAAAAATGGTGAATGAAGATCCGAAGAACGCTTTGCTATTTGTTTGTATATCTGTTTTCGCAGCTTTCTTTTTGAAAAATTTATTTCGATACGCTGCTGTTTGGCATCAGTCTGAATTGCGCATGGCGGTTGTTCGTGATGTGAGAAACAAACTCTTTTCGAAAGCAATGAATCTTCCACTTTCCTTCTATTCCAATGAACGAAAAGGAGATTTAATGGCGCGAATGAATAGTGATGTCGGTGAAATTGAAATTGCAGTCATCAGTGTTTTAGAAATCGTTTACCGAGAACCAATTGCCATTATTATCAATATTGCGATGTTGGTTTATTTGAGTCCGCAATTAACATTAATTTCCTTCATTTTACTTCCGATTTCTGCCTTTGTGATTTCTCGAATTGGTAAAAGCCTAAAGAAAACGGCTAAAAGTGGCCAAGAGCAAATGGGAATTGTGTACTCGTCTATTGA
>JBDKHH010000106.1:0-4017 GCA_039797785.1 Bacteroidota bacterium
TAAAAAATGCATTGTTGTGTTCAGAAGCCGTTTCCCAAATTAGATTATTGAAGTTTTCATTACAAAATCCTTTGAAATCAATTAATTCAATTGGCAAAATAACTATTGATCCACATGTCCCTGTAAAACTTGGAGGATTCAGAGTTGGTGTATAAAGCGTATTTGAACTTAGAGTTTTAGCGATATTTGATCCACTACTTGAAGGCACTGTTCCAAAGTAGGTAACGGAAATACTTGAAGCAGGTGATGTTCCGTCACTAACAATGTTGAAACTACCGCTCGTTAAAAATTGACAATCACGTACTACTAAATTACACGCATTACTTGATCCATTTGCCGCATAAATATCGAATCCTAAATCACCCGAGTTCCCAACAAAAATTGTTGAATCTACTGTTAGGTTAATAGTTTTTGCTGTTGAAAAAGCACCAGAAGTTCCAGTGTAACGAGCAGCAATAGCTCCACCTCTTAATGTTCCCGCTGATTTTGAATTATTCTGAAATTCACATCGTTTAAACGTCGCCGTACCAGCTGTAATTCTGAATGCGCCACCATAAATTGTTGTTGATGTTTGTCCAGCTGTATTTCCTTCAATAATACAATCCGTTACAGTTAATACACCATTTGTTTGTGAGATTGCCCCACCATACGATGCCATGTTGTTTGCAATTCTGCTATTCTTAACAGTTACTACTGTTGTTGCATCACCTTCAATACGCAAACCACCACCATCGAATGAACCCACTTTGTAATTGTGCGCCAAAATTGAATTCTCAATCAATAGTGTTATTGCAGTTCCATACGCTTCAATTCCACCTGTGTAAGCTGTTCCATTTGTATTACAAAAACTCCCACCACCTTTTACGGTAACTGATGAATTCGATAATACTGAAAGTGCTGGATTCCCGCCTGACAATCCGTTTTCTATGAAATTGATATTTTCTAATAAAATTCCAGTTCTCAATACTCCTGCACCACCAATTGTAATTGCTTGTCCACTGTGTCCTGGTGATTGTGTTCCATTGTTATCAAACTCACGAATGGTCATATTTTTTAATACCACATTGCTTGCATTGATATACATGAAGTACTCTGTTGGTGTTCCATGGTGATTGTGATCAAAAATCGTCGTGTTCATGTTTGAACCCATAAACGTTAATCCTGCAACTGTAATGTTAAAACCAGCTTCATCGACACTTGCACCACCTGTTGCACTATAAGTACCTGCATCTATAAAAATGACATCACCACTTGTTAGAACATTTGTACCAGATGGACCATAGGTCATCCATAAATTCTTCAAGGTCAATTTTGGTGTACCGGCTGTTAAACCGTTATTTGAATTATTACCAATTGCAGAACAATAGGTGTCACTTGTTGAACTTGCATCATTGACGTAATAGTTAGTAGCAGATACGTAGCTTGATAATGTACAAGAGAAAAACAACAATCCAATAAGTGACTTATTCATGACTGCATTCATTCGAGAAATCATCATAAAAAGAGTTTTCGACATAATTCTAAGGTTTGAAAAACAATTAGCATTTATGAAGTAAACTTACAAGGTCTTAATAGAAGCATAAAATTAACTACGCATACGGTTAATATACGTAGTGAAATGCAGGGATTTGGGGTGAATGGTTGAGAAAATAAGTTAAACGGTTAGAACTAATTCTTTTCAATTAGCTTCTCTTCCAATAGATTAATGGAATAAGAACGGGAAACAGGAATAAGGTTTTCTAAACCGTATAATTCCAATTTATACGCTTGTGCTTTACCCGAAATTGAGATCAAGTAATTTGCGTTTATCAGAAATGATTTATGTACACGTTCAAATTTGATGTTTTCCAATGATAAAATCTCCTCCATTTTTTTCAACGAAAAGCGTTCCATTAGCTTCTTCAAATTGTTGTTTTTATCGACGTAATAAATGATCACATAATTATCATTCGCCTCAAAACAAATCAACTGATTTACGGGAAGTTTTAACAACATTTTTCCTGTTTCATTTTCCAAACAAAACATTGCTTCTGTAGACTCTTCAAGCAAGCGTTCGGCTATAGCTGGAATATGCCCTATTTTACTTTTCGCTTCATTAAAAATAAAGTACAAGATTACAATCATTGTTGGAAGAAGCGCACCCACTAAAAAAGTGGTCATGAATAAAAACAGTGAACTTTGAGCAGAATGAAATAGTACCCAAATAATAAAACTCGAAACGATTCCTGCAAGGTGAAAAGAAAGCACAAATAATGTTCGATAGCTTTTACCATTCACATTTCTTCGTCTCACCCATTCAAGCAATGCGAGTTCAACAAGCGAAACAATTACAATTAAGGTAAAATAGATCATTATTGAATTTGACGTTGACGCGACAAAGGACAATGAATTGAAGAAAAATACAATTAAGGCAGTGTAGATTCCATAACTGGAAGCAATCAAAATTCTATTTTTCAGCGTTTCTAGCATTCTGTTATTTTGTCAATTTTTTAATTCCAACAATCATTAATCCAATGAAAACGACGATTAAGATAATTACAAACCAAATAATTTTCTGTGAATATACGCGCAATTGTTTTTCCGAGATTTCATTTCGTTTGGCCAAATCACGTTCTTCTTGCACCAATTCCAATTCTAAGTCTTTTTTCGTTATTTCATTTCTAAAACTTAAATCGTCCAACTGATTGCGAATATGAAGGCTATTAATTTGATCATTTAAGCGCACAAATTCTTCCAATTTCAAGGTTGCACCTTTCCAATCTTGTTTCGCTTTTAATACTTTAATTTGCCCTTTGTAAACTGACAATAAATGTGTTTTAACACCCGATTTTTCAGAAATGTTTTCAGCGATAACAAAAGAACTCATCGCACCGTCAAAGTCACTTTGGATCAATTTTAATTCACCTTTGAGCTTAGCAAGCATGATTGTTTCTTCAATCGCATTTGGTGCAATTTTACTTTGAACTCGGTCCAAGGTAATTGAGGCATCCGTAAATCGCTGAATTCTAAGGTAAATATCCGAAATACCTAATTCAGCATAAATGATTCCTTCTGTATTTTTTTCTTGCTGCTCAATCAACAACGAATTATTGAAATACGTTAAGGCTAAATCGTATTTTTTCAATGCTTTATAGGATTCACCAATGTTGTAAAAGCGAATGGATTGTTGTAGCGGATTCTTTAATTTTTTTTCAATTTCAAGACTTTGATTAAAATAATCGATTGCTTGCTTGTGCTTTTCTTGCAACTGAAATATCATTCCAATATTGTTGAAACAAGCTGATTTCCGCGGTTGATCTTTAATCAAATCTGCTGCGTTCAGTGCTTTTAAATAATAATCCAAAGCGGATAAATAGAATCCTTTGTCTTTATTTAAAATTCCAAGAATTGTATAGGCATTTACGCGATAAAATGATGGTTTTACCTTTAAACTAGCTGCAAGAAGTTTTTCAGCCTCCTGTTGTGCGTCAGGTGAATTATTTTCTAATGCAGAAAAAGCGGTAGAATCCAGTTTTTGAAGCTCAGGATTGTCTTTAACCTGCGCTAAAACGGTATATTCCGACAGAAAAATGAATAGTAAAAAAACAATTGTTAATCGCATAGTTAAACACAAAGTAACAATTTTTTTCTAAAACGCCCATCAACCTAATTTTTTAAGGGCGGGCTTCAACATCAAATTCTTGAGCGATATCCTCTTGAAAATGGATTTGGTGTGACAAATTTCAAGGCTATTTCAAATCCACCTCTTCCTTTATTTGCAGCGGATAACTTGGACATGGTTATATCATACCCCATATACACTGAAAAATTCCCATAATCCACACCAAACGATGCAATCAAGGCGTCTTTCACGCGGTAATTTATTCCCAATGAAATTGCGGAACTTTTTGTGAAACCAGTAAAATGAGATCCTTCCTTTAACAAATAACGGAAGGTATTGCCCAAGATGATTTCCCTTAAACTACTTTGTTGAACAAAAACAAGTTCTGGTATGAATGTCAAATTCGTATTTTGTTT
>JBDKHH010000107.1:0-6353 GCA_039797785.1 Bacteroidota bacterium
GGATTTTTCTTACGGTTGATCGAAGAAGGTTGAGCCAAACTAACGTTTAACACCAACAACATGACAATCGTACCAACTAATTTCATTCTTCTAACTTTTGAATTCGAAGTAAAATTAAGTAAAAGATTCTTACATCACTCTTCTTTCGATTTTCCTGAAGTTTAAGCACAAAAAAAGTCCTCCACATTTGTGAAGGACTTTTGTATCGAATTTTACTTCTAATTAGTTTGAAGCCAATGCAATGAAATCATCGTACGAAATTTCTTTCTCGTTCAATTTCACTGTGCTTTTGAAGTAGTTTGTCAATTTTTGTTCAGCTAACATATCGTATACACGTGTTGCTTCTTCACGGTTTTGTAATACTTGCATTGCAGAAGCAGTCAATTCTTGATCTTCTGGTGCTGGAATACCGTATTGTGCGTAGTTGCTTACCAACAATCCTTTTGTGAACTCAATTACTTCAGCATTTTCCAAACGGATTTGGTTTGTTTTGAAAATGTTTCCTTGAATCAATTGCCATTTCAAGTTGTCAGCATAGCCGTTGTATTCGTTCTCAATTTGTTCCATCGAGATATCTTTCTCGTTTGACAATTTGATCCATCTTTTCAAGAACTCGTTTGGTAAATCAACTTTCGTTTTGTTTACAAGGTCTTTGTAAATTTCACGTGTTAATAAACGATCTGAATCATTTGCAAACATTCCAGTTAAATCTGTTGCGATGCGCTCTTTCAACTCTTTCTCAGTTGTAACAACACCTGCTCCAAACAATTTATCAAACAAGTCTTGGTTTAAATCAGCCATTTCCATTTGTTTGATCTCAGTGATTGTCATTTGGAATTTATCTGAAATCGTTGCTAACGCATCTTCAGCAATTCCTAACATTGCAGCTGTATCTTTCGGTCCTCTTGAAACTGTAGAAGGTTTAACAACAACTTTGTCACCTTTCCCTTTTCCAATAAGGTCTTTTTTCACTTTTTTATCCTCAACGAATTCCATTGAAATTGTTGATGAGTGCATGATTCCACCTTCTAAGATTTCACCAGCATCATTCAACTCAACAAATTGTGCCAAAATCATATCGCCTTCACCTACTTTCTCAACAGAAATTAATTTTCCGTAACGACGACGTAAATCTTCCACTTGTTTGTTCAACAATTCATCATCGATTTTCACTTTTACGTAATCGTATTTGCTTTTATTCGATAATGGAATTTCAAATGTTGGAGCCAATCCAATTTCGTATTCGAATGTGAATGTATCTGGTTGATCAAAACTTCCAGCCACTTCATTTCCTTCTTTTGGAATTGGGTTTCCTAAAATTTCGATTTTATTTTCTTCAATGAACTTGTACAAAGAATCATTTACGATTTTGTTCAATTCTTCAGCCAATACCGCTTTTCCATATTGTTTTTGGATCATTCCCATTGGAACATGTCCAGGACGGAATCCAGGAATCTTCGCTGTTTTACGGTATTTTTCTAAGGTCGTTTTTACTTTATCTTGGTAATCAGCAGCTGCGATTTCCACTTTTAATACGGCATTCAACGCATCAACATCTTGACGAATTACGTTCATATCTTCTTCTTTTTTATAAACTATTTTAAACAAAAATGGCCTCGCTTGAAAAAACGAGACCATTTATAGTGCGGATGGAGGGACTCGAACCCGCATACCTCTCGGCACTAGATCCTAAGTCTAGCGTGTCTACCAATTTCACCACATCCGCAAATTTATTTCAACTTTTTTAAGAGATTTCGTTTAATCTCCCGGCGTGTCTTCCTCCCGATAACTATCGGGATCACCACATCCGCAAATTTATTTCAACACTTCGACAAGCTCAGTGCATGCTCTCAGGTTTCGTTCAACCTCGCCCGCTTCTTTCGAATTGGAGTGCAAAGATATTGTTTTATTTTAAACTGAGAAATATTGCGAAAAAAATATTTGATTGAAAAAGCATTTTTTTTTGTGGAAAAGTCTTCATTTCTTTTCTCTATTTCCTTTCAAATTCAAATTACCTTTGCAAAAAGTCTTTAAGAACATGTTGAGTATCGACCCAAAATCATTACCAATTCCAAAACTCCACCAGTATTTACTTGGAGCGATTGGTCCTCGTCCGATTGCATTTGCATCTACGATTGACGCTGAAGGGAATCACAATTTAGCACCTTTCAGTTTTTTCAATGTATTCAGTGCGAATCCACCGATTTTGATTTTTTCTCCTGCACGTTCAGGAAGAGCGAATACAACAAAAGACACATATAACAACGTGAAAATTGTTCCTGAAGTCGTGATCAACGTGGTAAATTACGACATTGTTCATCAAATGAGTTTAGCAAGTTCACCGTATGCTCCAGGCACAAGTGAGTTTGTAAAAGCAGGCTTCACTCCTCTTGCTTCTGAGAAAATTAAACCAATGCGCGTTGCAGAATCACCTGTTCAATTTGAATGTAAAGTGAATGAAGTGATTGAATTGGGAACTGAAGGAGGCGCTGGAAACTTGATTATTTGTGAAGTCGTTCAGATTCACATCAACGAAGCAATTTTGGATGAAAATGGAATGATTGATCAGCATAAGATTGATTTAGTTTCACGAATGGGTGGAAACTGGTATTGTCGTGCTGATGAAAAATCGATGTTTGAAATCGCGAAACCAATTACAACATGTGGAATCGGTTATGATCAATTACCTGCCGACATTAAAAGCAGTAGCATATTGACTGGTAACGACTTAGGTCAATTGGGCGGAATTGAAGAATTGCCAAATGAAACAGATGTAAATGAGTTTAAGCTCTTGGAATTAAGCGAAATCTTTGTATCTTTAGAAGACAATCCTGCTGAATTGGAATTGGCTTTACACCGAAAAGCAAAAGAATTATTAGCAGAAAACAAACTGGAAGATGCGTGGATGACACTTCTTTCTTTTAATAATGGATAAAACAAAAACAACAACAAAATAATAAAAAACCAATATGTTTAAATTAACCGGAACCGTTAAGGTATTGAACAATACAGTTCAAGTGTCAGAGAAATTTTCTAAAAGAGAATTCGTTGTAACAGATACATCAAGTATGTATCCTCAAGATATTATGTTCCAAGCAACACAAGATAAATGTTCAATGCTAGATGCAGTTCAAACTGGCGAGCAAGTTGAAGTATCGTTTAACTTACGTGGTCGTGAGTGGACAAGTCCGCAAGGAGAAGTGAAATACTTCAACACATTGGAGGCATGGAGAATTGAGAAAGTTGGTGCTGCTGCTCCACAAGGAATGCCACAAGGCGGACCATCTGCAATGAATTTAGATCCAATGGCTGCTGCTCCTTCTGCTGCAGTTAACGTTGACAGTGAAGACGACGATTTACCTTTCTAATTCGAAAGAAAAAATAATGAAAGAGCCGAGCAGTAATGTTCGGCTTTTTTGTTGAACAAAACCCCAAACACCACTAAAACATCACTTTTAACAGCTTTTAATCTGATGTATGTCATATTTAGAAAAGCTGCTCTTTCCGAACTTTGCGTAAACGCAAATTCAAACAAAATGACCACTACGAATTCTCCAAGAATGTCTTCATCATTTATGAAGTACAGTTTACTATTTATTCTCCTTTTTTGTTCAACTTTTTCATGGTCCCAAGATGCGGATGGCGATGGCGTTTTAAATGCCGTTGATAATTGTCCAAGTACGTTTAATCCAGGACAAGAAGATAATGATAACGATGGAATAGGTAATGCTTGTGACAATTGTGCAAACAATTCAAATGGAACTCAACTTGACGCTGATGCTGATGGTGTTGGTGACATTTGCGATAATTGTCCGAGCGTGAGTAATCCAAGTCAACAAGACGCAGATGGTGATGGAAAAGGTAATGCTTGTGATAATTGTATTTACGGTTCAAATGCAAATCAACTAGATGCTGACACTGATGGCGTTGGTGATATTTGCGATAATTGCCCTTCCATTCCAAATGCGAACCAAGCGGATTTTGACAATGATGGAATTGGTGATGCTTGTGACACCGATGATACTGACAACGACGGAATTTATGATCAATTTGACAATTGTGTTTACGTTGCCAATTTAACACAAACAGATGCCGACGCTGATGGCATTGGGAATCCTTGTGATAATTGTCCAAATACGTATAACCTTGATCAAAACGATACTGATACGGATGGTGTTGGTAATGCCTGCGATAACTGTGTTGGAAGTCCGAATGCCTCACAAACCGACGCTGATGGCGACATGGTTGGTGATGCTTGTGACAATTGTTTAGTAGTTTCAAATCCACTTCAAACTGATTTCGACAATGATGGAATTGGTGATGCTTGTGACACAGATGATGTAGACAATGATGGCATCCTCGATTATTATGACAATTGTATGGATGTTGACAATCCTTCTCAAGCAGACGCTGACAACGATGGAATAGGAGATGAATGCGATAATTGCCTAATGGTTTCTAACAATGATCAATCTGATATTGACAGTGATGGTCTTGGAGATCTTTGTGATAATTGTCTATCAACTCCAAATCCTGATCAAACGGACAGTGATGGAGATATGATAGGTGATGCTTGTGATGATTGCGCAAATATTGCTGATCCAATGCAAAATGATTATGATGGTGATGAAATTGGTGATGTTTGTGATAACTGTGTTCAAATTCAAAATCCGGATCAATCTGCTAGTGATGCTGATAGCTTTGGAGATGCCTGCGACAATTGCCCATCAATTGAAAACAACGATCAGTCAGATGATGACGAAGATTTTATTGGAAATGTGTGTGACAATTGTCCAACGATATACAATCCAGATCAAGCGGACGATGACACGGATGGCATTGGGAATTTATGCGATGGCCTAAACGTAAAGGAAAATGACTTTTCATTGCTTCAGATTTACCCCAATCCATTCAAAGATGAGTTGGCAATTTCAAATGGTTCTGGCACAATTCAATCCATTCGAATCATTGACAATCAAGGTCGTGAACAACTATTGATTGATCAATTGAATGATAAAAAAGTGTATTTATCAACTTCTACCCTTGTGGCTGGAAATTACTTTGTTCAAATAACAACAGTTCAGGGAGCAAAAATTACAAAACGAGTTACTAAACACTAAGAAAGTCCAAGTTTGTCAATTTTGTTGCCAATTGAGACATCTTTGATTGCGGCAAATGTTCGTGATTCGTGATTTGTGATTCGTGATTCGTGATTAGCTACGTTGTTGACTTCGGTGGTCGTGATTTCCTGTCCGCGGCTACGAATAAATTATAACACAAAAAAGGCGAACCGATTGGTTCGCCTTTTTTGTTGAATTATTTTTTATGTATATTAAAACCTACATTTAAACCAATATATTGAAAGCTTAATGAAGAATAATGTTGCCAATGTATTCCATACTTCCATTGGTTGTGACAATATTTCATTTCGAAATTCCAGCACATTCCCGCATCAATTGAAGGAAAAAGGAAATCATCCGTATAAAAAAAAGCGCCACCATTTGTTAGAAATTCAATTGATTTCTTTTCTGAAAACAAAAATCGTCTTCCTAGTCCTATTTGCAATGGATTAAAAATACCCCCAGCACTATAAAGGCCACATTCAATCCATGAAACCTGCAAGATAACATTCTTTTTTTCTGTTTTGCCAACGTACCAATTCCTTCCAAAACGCATTTTATTTCCCACAAATTTATCACTTGAACCATTGATCTCCCATAATAGTCCTTTTCCAGTAAACGATGGATTTGCTTTTGAATTATCAATTCCATAGAATAGTTGAAAGTCAAAAAAAGTGGATGCTCTTTTCGGTGTTTGACAAAAAATGAAAGTTGCATGAAGAATGGTAATGAAGAAAATAGCTATTTTCATTTGGGTAAGATTTAGTTTACTCAAAAGTAAAAAAAAAGAACTAAACCTAACTTAAACCCAATTGATCAATTTTGTTGCCAACTGAGGTATCTTTGATTGCGGCAATTGTTTGTGATTCATGATTAGCTGTGCTGCTGCCTGACGGCGGTTGTGATTTGTGATTTGTGATTATCCGCTGGGGTGGATGCTGTCCCGAGAAATCGGGATAAACTCTTCGACGGTTGTGATTTCCTGTTCGCGGCTACGAATAAATTATAACACAAAAAAAGGCGAACCATTTGGTTCGCCTTTTTTCTATAACGTTTATTGGGTATTTCTTAGTTGTAAGCAACTGTTACATCGAAAGCACCTGTGTAAAGACCTACTGGTTGGTTGGCGTCAACGTTTAATGTTGCTCCTACTTTCAACGCTGATTCACCTTGTGCATCTAAAGCTGAAGTAGCTCCTAAAGATGATACGAAGTTGTCTACTGCCATGTCATT
>JBDKHH010000108.1:0-5386 GCA_039797785.1 Bacteroidota bacterium
ATACCTTTCTGTTTTTTTATAGCTTTAACCAACGAACACTTTTTGAATGGTTGAAGATAAGATAATTCTTGGAATTGACCCCGGAACAACTGTTTTGGGTTATGGATTAATTCATGTGAAAAACAATAAATTGTCCATGGTGAATTTTGGCGTCATTCAATTAAGTAAGTTGGCAACACATCCTGATAAATTAAAACGCATTTTTGATCGTTTGGACGGAATTATTCGTGAATTCAAACCAGATGAAATGGCGATTGAAGCTCCTTTCTTTGGGAAAAATGTTCAATCCATGTTGAAATTGGGAAGAGCGCAAGGTGTGGCAATCGCTGCAAGTTTATCGCACAATGTTCCCTTTGAAGAATATTCGCCACGACGCATTAAACAAGCGATTACAGGAAATGGAAATGCATCAAAAGAACAAGTTGCGGCCATGTTGCAAAAGCTGCTTAACTTCGACGAAATGCCGAAATACTTGGATGCTACAGATGGATTAGCAGTGGCGGTTTGTCATCATTTCTCAAAAGGAATTGGTGAACACAATAAATCAAAATCAGGAAATTGGGAAGCGTTTATTAAATCGAATCCTGATCGAAAATTGAGATAACATGCAACGTTCAAGCAGAAAAAGAAATATTTTAAGCACAAAAGACTTTGCGCGACGAATGATGAAGTATTTCATTTATTCGTTCTTGCTGATTTTTGTTTCGTTGTTGATTGGCATACTCGGTTATCATTACATCGCCGATTTAAATTGGGTCGATAGCACCTTGAATGCTTCCATGATTTTAACAGGAATGGGGCCAGTTGATCGTTTAACAACGGATTCGGCAAAGATTTTCGCTTCTGCCTATTCAATTTTTAGTGGCGTTGCTTTTTTAAGTACTGTTGCTATTTTCTTTTCACCAATTGCTCATCGTTTATTGCATATTTTACACGTTGAAGACGATGAAGAATCAAGTACCAATTAATAAATTCTTTACTTATGTTTCATCCAAAATGTGACGCATATATTGAAAAAGCAGCCGAATTTGCGCAACCAATCCTAACTCAATTACGCAATTTAGTTCATTCGGTTTGTCCTGAAGTGGAAGAAACAATCAAATGGGGAATTAAAGATTGAAAGTACAGAAATTATGAATTTAATTATCATTTACGACTTAAAAGGTGTTAAATTAGTTGAATATACAACACATAACACGTCAGAAATCATTAATTCAAATTTAAAAACAGGTGTTTATTTGATTAAGGTACATTTAGACAATGGTGGAATTGAATCACATAAAATTAGTATTTATTAAATATCTCAAAATAACGGGAATGTTTTGGGTCATTTTGATGACTCAAAACATCTCTTTGTCTCAAATTAACTTAATCAAAAACCCTTCTTTTGAAAACTTGAATTGTTCACCTCAAACTCATTATGATTTTCAATGTGTTGAAGATTGGTGGAATGTAAATAACACGTCTATAGACATTTGGAATCGGTTCGCATCAAATGGTAATAATTTCTTCGAAAACATTGCTGGTCCCCAAGACAGTGAATGGGGAGACAATTATTGTAGTATTGCACTCTGTGCTAGATGGTTTTCAATGTCTCCGCCATATTCAGCGCCAACTTTTGAAGTCCCAGAAGCATATGGATATAATAATTATGAATTAATAGAAGTTCTTGGCGGCAGTTTTAGTTCTGAACTTATCAAGGATAAAGTTTATTTATTTGAGTTTTATGTCAATATTCCGGATTATACATATTTGCAAAATATTCCGGATGAAAGTTATTTAGTTTCAAACAGCCTAGATTTTTATACTTTGTACGATGACACAATGAATTTATCAAATCCAAACCTTTATTCAAATTTTGGAAATCGTGTTTTTAAAAATGAAGTGATTTTTAAGGATACTATAAATTGGACAAAAATATCGGGATGTTTCAAAGCTAATGGAGGAGAGAAGTATTTTGCAGTTGGTCCAATTAGAGATACAACGGAAATTGAGTTTGAAGAGTTTATTAGCTGGGGTAATGATGTTAATGTCATATCTGCGATTTACGTTGATAATTTCTCTCTATTCGAATGTGACACCTGTTGCCTTGGCCAATTTCCCTACGAAGATCATGTAAATGTATCGTCAAATCCAGGAAGCGTACAAAATCCAACCACCTTTTCAATTTTGTTAAATCCAAACACAACTGGAACATTAAGATTGTATGATAGTGCAGGTCGTTTAGTAGCAAAAGAAGAATTTTCGCAATTGCTCACAACGTATACACTTCCCGTCCTAGCAAATGGTGTTTACCATTATGCACTAACAACCAGCAATGGAGCCAACGATGTGGGTAAGATTTTGGTCGTAGATTCATCAAATTAATAAAGGAAAAAGTAGAAATTGGAAATACGCGAAATGCTAATATTAGTGGACAATCACCCTTTTTATCCCTGGATCATTGTTTTGTAATTGAAAACTGTTTGTATCCATTTTAATGTCTTTACCAACAATGATAGCCTCGCTATTCAGAGAATCTAAAATTTCGGTATAAATTGATTGCATTTGATCTTGGCGCGAACCATAATAATCCATACTTCGATTAAAACGATCGTGGGAAACTCCATAACTATCCAACAATTTCTTACCAGAACGCTTCATTGTTTCTTGAAAACGCGACACATGCACATATTTTGCTTGCACATGTGATTCGAGTAAAGACATATCTTTTAAAATCAACACCATTGTATCTCTTGGAATCAAATCATTCGGTTTTGAAATCCCACTCAAACCATCAGAACAAGCGCCCAATAGTATGAATAAAACACAACAAGTGATTAACTTTTTCATCCAGGATAATTAAACGTCATTCGAGCTCCGGTTGTTCCTTCGATGATTTTACCATTGTCAAACACTAAATTTCCATTCACAAATGTTTTCACAATTGAATGAGAGAAGGTTGTTCCTTCAAAAGGTGACCAACCACATTTGTACAATAAATTCTCTTTCGAAACAGTTTGTGGAATTGCATCAACCACCACTAAATCGGCAAAATATCCTTCGCGAATGAATCCACGATTTTCAATTTTAAACAAGATTGCTGGAGCGTGCGCCATTTTTTCCACAACGCGTTCAATCGAGATTTTTCCTTGTTTCACTTTTTCTAACATCGCCTGTAAAGCATGTTGAACCAAAGGTCCACCAGAAGGCGCTTTGAAATAGGATTGACTTTTTTCTTCTAAGGTATGAGGCGCGTGATCTGTAGCAATTACATCAATTTTATTATCCAAAACACCTTGAAAAATCGCATCACGGTCATTTGCTGTTTTTACAGCTGGATTCCATTTAATGAAATTTCCTTTTGTTTTGTATTCTTCATCCGAGAACCACATGTGATGAATACATGCTTCAGCAGTAATCATTTTCTGTTCAAGTGGAAGTGTATTATCAAACAATTCTAATTCCTTCGCTGTAGAAATATGTAAAATGTGTAAACGTGTATTGAATTTCTTTGCTAAACGAACAGCCAAAGAAGACGAAATATAACATGCTTCTTCACTTCGAATTGTTGGATGTAACTCAACAGGAACATCTTCTCCATAAATCGCCTTGTACTTTTCGATATTCGCTTTGATTGTCGCTTCATCCTCACAATGTGTTGCGATTAACATTGGAGGAACTTTAGAAAATAAACCTTCCAATGTTTGCTCACGATCCACCAACATGTTTCCAGTAGAAGAACCCATGAAGATTTTCACTCCACACACATTTTTTCCATCTGTTTTCAATACTTCATCCAAATTGTCGTTTGAAGCACCCATGAAAAAGGAATAATTGGCAATTGATGTGTTTGAGGCAATCACGTATTTATCTTCCAATAATTCTTGTGTCAACGCATTAGGAACCGTATTCGGCATTTCCATGAATGATGTAATTCCACCAGCCACTGCAGCACGTGATTCAGTTCCAATATTTGCTTTGTGGGTTAATCCTGGCTCACGAAAGTGTACTTGATCATCAATACAACCAGGAAGCAAGTATTTTCCTTCTAAATTATATTCTTGTGTGTTTTCAACTGCTGAAAGATTTGTGCCTATTTTCTGGATAATTCCATCCTTAATATAAACATCAGCGACTTGTTGTTTGCCTTCATTGACAATTGTTGCTGAACGCAGTATAACTGAAGAACTCATAGTTTCATTTTTCTCATTTTCCAAACCCCAAAAAAGGCTTCTTTAAAAATCCCTGAACTCATTTTTGAAACACCGTACAAACGATCTACAAACGTAATTGGAACTTCCTTAATCTTGAATCCGTGTCGAACAGCAGCATATTTCATGCAAATCTGGAAGGCATAACCTTTAAATGTTACGGCATCCAAATTAATTGTTTCTAACACTTTTTTACGGTAACATTTAAAACCAGCAGTGGTGTCTTTTATTCCAATGAACAAAATCATTCGCACATAAACACTCGCGAAATAAGACATCAACACACGTTTCAACGGCCAATTGGAAACTTTTCCACCTTTACAATAACGTGAACCAATGCTTAAATCTGCTCCAGCAACACACGCATCATACAAACGAATTAAATCTTTTGGATTATGCGAAAAATCACAATCCATTTCGAAAATGAATTCATAGTTCTTTGCAATTGACCATTTAAAACCGTGAATATATGCTGTTCCTAAGCCCATTTTACCAGCACGTTTTTCCAAATGTATTCGACCTGGAAATTCTGCTTGTAACTCGATTACTTTGTCTGCTGTTCCGTCAGGGGAATTATCATCAACGTACAAGATATGGAAGTCTTTTTCAAAGGCCATAACGGTTCTCGTCATGTTCTCCACATTCTCAATTTCGTTATACGTTGGAATAATAATTACTGAATCTGACACTTTACTTCGGAATTATGCCGCTAAAATAATTAATATTCACCAATCAAAAGTTAAAATTCTCTAAATCCCTCGATAGTTTTTATCTTTAGCGAAGATTATCGCACGTATGTTTCGACTTCTGATCATTTTCTTGGCATTACCCATTGTTCTTTTTTCACAAACGCAAAAGAATGTCACTTTTTTGGATAAATGGTATGAAGACACCTTAGCATCCAATTCGAGTAAAGTGCGATACAGTGGTTGCTGGGGATTTGAACAAGAGAATGAGGAATATGCGATTATTGGTTCAACTGAAGGAACACATTTCTTTCACGTTAACAATAATAAACTCAAGCAAATCGGATTTATCGAAGGAAAGTACAATTCTGCACAAGTTATTCATCGTGAATTCAAAACCTATGGAAAGTATGCCTATTCCGTTTGCGATGAGGGAACAAGCAGTTTACAAATTATCGATTTATCCTATCTACCTGATTCGGTTGTAAAAGTTGCCGATCTTCAAAA
>JBDKHH010000109.1:0-2549 GCA_039797785.1 Bacteroidota bacterium
CAGAAGCTTTCAAGAGCAAACACAAATCGCGCGTGAACTTTTTCTCAAAACGGATATTCGTCCACCACGTAACGATCAAGTTTCTACGCAAAATTTCGATGGCCACTTCACGCATCAATGCCGGTGGAGCCGCTTCGTCTACAAAATGAAAACCGTTGTGCCCTGTTTGCTGAATCAATTCTTCCATTCGATCAACCAAGACTTTCGCAGCAACAGGCTCATAGATTTTGATGTAATCCAAGGAAATATCACAAAACGTACATTTTCCCCAATAACATCCATGCGCCATTGTCAACTTATTCCAGCGACCATCGCTCCACATTCGGTGCATTGGATTCGCAATTTCAATCACAGAAATGTACTGGTCCAACAATAAATCAGAATAAACAGGTGTTCCAACTTCCAATTGTTTGTAATCCGGCGTTGTTGAACCATTCACATATTCAACCTTTCCATTTCGACAAACAAACGTTCGTTTCAATTCATCAATCGATCGTTTACCATTGAGGTGCTCAAGCAAATTTTCGATTGGCGCTTCACCATCATCTAAGGTGATAAAATCTAAATATTCAAAAACGCGCGCATCACTCAGCTGACGCAATTCGGTATTTGGGAAACCACCACCCATCGCAATTTTAATCGAAGGAAACGTTTCTTTAATGTATTTTGAAGCGCGAAATGCAGAATATAAATTCCCAGGAAAAGGAACAGAAAAAGCAACTAGTTTCGGATTCACTTCTGCAATTCGTTCATGTAAAATCGCTAAACTAAGTTCATCAATGTAGGTCGTCGGACCTTGTAAAGTTGCATGCAATTCATCAAACGAATTTGCTGACATTCCCAATTTATCTGCGTAGCGACTAAAACCAAAATGTGGATCAATCGCTTCGATGATTAAGTCGGATAAATCTTCCAAAAACAAGGTTGCTAAGTGCTTTGCCTTGTCTTGCAAACCCATGCTTCCAAAGGCCCAATCCAAGTCATCCAATTGTTCGAAGCGACTTGCTTGCGGCAAATAATCTACTTGACAAATCGTATGGGAAAACGTTGGGTTTTTACCTTGTAGGAAGGCAATAATCGGATCAATCAAACGAATGTAAGCAGCTTTCAATTGAACAATTCGCGTTGCATTTTCCGAAAGTTCAAGTTGTTGTTGATCGATTGTTTCAAATAAATCACTTAATCCTTGTTTTGAAAAAAGTGCTAAAATCACCTCAATACCCAAATCCGCTTGTACGCAGGAAATTCCCTTTGTATTCAAAAACCCTTTCAAATAGGCCGAAGCTGGGTACGGCGTATTCAATTGCGTGAACGGAGGTGTGATGATAAGAAGCTCTTTTTGCAAGAAAATTGATTTAAATGTTGGGGTAAAAATACTGAAAAGGTGAGTTAATTATTCTATTGTTTTCATTCGGCATCAATCTTTTTGAAGGGTCTGTTCTTGAACAACCATCTTGTTTTAATAATTTCCGTATCTAACCACAACCTTCGTTTTATTATTTTGCCATCCTCATTAAAAAACACACTCTCTCCAGTTAATGAGCTATCCTTTAATTCACTAAACCCTTTAATATTGCCATTTTCATAAAAAGAGTATGCTTTGCCTTGAGCATGCCCCATTACGTAATACGTCATGTCTTGGATCCTTCCGTTTTCATAATAATTAAAAACCCAACCATTAAATTGCCCATTAACGAGATTCGCCGAATATTTTAATTTTGAATTTTCATAAAACTCAAAATACGCACCATTTGATTTATCGTCAACATAAAATCCACTTGTTTTAACATTTCCATTTTGATAATAGGTCATAAAAGTTCCATTCAAAGAATCATTCCTATACTCTCTTGATTCTTTCAATTGACCAGACTTATAATAGAAAAGAAATTTTCCATTCATTTGATTCTCTAGGTATTCATTTTCTGAATAAACTTGATGATTTTCAAAATATACTACTTCTTTGCCATTGCGTAAACCATCCTTAACAGAAATTATTCTGCAGGCCGCGGCTGTGTCACCATAAAAACAAGTTCCTGAATAACCTTTAAGTTCATCAGGACACCGTTCTTGCCCAAACGCAAAAACTTGTATTAAAGAGTAAAAACAACATATAATTGGCTTCATTATCTTTTCATCCTAATTTATCTTTCAAATTAATGTTTTTCTAGCATTTAAATACTCTTCGCACATAGAAATTATACATTTCCTAATTTAGGATTTACAAAAAGTTTAAAATGAAAAATATGTTTTATAAAATTTTACAAATTATTTCACGCATTTCAAAACGAATAAAATTTAGTTGCTACTTCTGCCGTCTTTTGGAGACTTCCTCAAATGTAGGGTTTTCGTCGTAAATCTTTATCAGAAATTTTAAATTTCAATAACCAAAACAACTCTTTTATGAAGGTCCTCAAAACAGAATAAATAGCGAATTCATCCTCCACTCCATTTTAAATAGGTACTTTTGCGGCAAATTAAGCGTGTTTCTGTCCGACGGATTCACCGAATCGAAGAGAAATATGAAGAGAATCATTGAATACAGAAAGTTA